>NZ_JANJGQ010000009.1:0-142037 GCF_030847595.1 Pseudoalteromonas sp. 20-92 | reverse complement strand
ATTGAATTGACTGTGCCGAATAATTACCGAAATAACTATTCTGTTGGTCACTCAGTTTTCAATTGAGACTCTAATTTTTTTGCCTCGTTACTTGCTCAATAAAGAACGAAGTAGCTTGGCTGTTAGAACTCAATCTGTACGAGTGCCCACACAGATGATTGCTTTATATTGTTAAAGAACGTTGCGATTATAAAGTTGAACTTTATCTCGCTAGGGCTGCGCATATTACGCCTTCCTGTTTTTTTGTCAACACTTAAATTTAAACTTTCTAAAAAGATTCAATTTAAGTTTTACTTAACACCCGAGTTGTTCGTGCCCGCTATGCGTTGGCGTTTCCCGTCTCAGTGGGGTCGCATTATAGGGAGATCCGAAAACAGATCAACCCTTTTTTGAAGAAAACTTGAAATAATATGCTGTTCGCACATATTTGCATCGAAATGGTTACTTTAAACACTAAAAAGGCCCTGATGGGCCTTTTTTAATTAGTTTACTATGAACTTCCACCCAAGTTTACCTTGTTGTTTAGACTCTTGTTGTAGCTCGCTGGCCATTAATGGATGATCCTTTAACCAGTTTCTTTCGAACTTAAGGTCTAACACTTCATTTTTAGCAGTTAACTCAAAATGAGGCACTACATCATCTTGTCTACGCATTGATAAAATAACCGCAATACGTAATAGCCTAACAATGTATTGTGCCAATAAACTATTTATACCGAGAGAGTTAAAGCAGTCTTTTGGAAAGTCAGAACGATGTGCATCTGCTACCGCTACTATTAATTTATGCTCAGACTGTGAAAAACCTGGCATATCGGTATTTTCCAAAATATAAGCAGTGTGTTTATGGTACTGCTTATACTCAATTAGCAATCCAACCTCATGAAGCTGTGCTACTGCTTTTAATAATGGTAGCCCATTTAAACTTTCAATTGGCCAATCTTTATTAATATTTGCAGCTAACTGCACAGCTAAACCTGAAACTCGACACGCTTGTTTTTGATCAACATGATAACGACTCATAAACCCATCAACTGTGCGTTTACGAATATTGTTATTATGAAGCTCTGGCACCATACTATATAAAACACCTTCACGCAGAGCTCCACCCGCTAATCCCATGCTCTCTATTTCAAGAGATTCAAATAACGCAATTAAGATAGCGAGTCCGGATACAAATACCAAGCGGCGGTCTTCACTTAGCCCTGGAAGGTCTAATGCGGCTATAGTGCTAAATGCAATGGCTTGATTTTTTATCGTGTTAAGCTTTTCAAGCGTAAGTAAGTCGTCAAGATTTTGCGCGACCATTATTTCTTGAATTGCTTGGACTGTACCAGAAGCACCTGAAGCAACTTTCCAACTAGCGGCTTTATATTCGGGAGATATTTCGTCAATGACAGTGCGAGCTGCTTTTATAGCCGTATTAAAGTTACTATCACTTAATTGGCAATCTTTAAAGTAGCGTTCAAGATAGGTTACACACCCCATATTGAGGCTTTTATAGTGCAGTGCTTCAAAACCTTTGCCGATAACAACCTCGGTACTAGCACCACCGATATCAATAACAAGCTGTTTGCCCGTGCATGATGAAGTATGAGCAACACCTTTATAAATTGTGCGCGCTTCTACTTCTCCGCTAATTACATTGATATTATGACCAAGAATTTTTTCTGCTTTAATTTTGAAAACATCAGCATTCGTTGCTAAACGCAGTGTTGCAGTTGCAACTATGGTGATATTTTTTTTGGGGATATCCTGTAAGCGCTCAGCAAAAAGAGCAAGGCATTCCCAGCCTCGCTGCATTGCTTCAGAACTCAATACATTTTTTGTATCAAGTCCTGCGGCTAATCTAACTTTTCGTTTAACGCGACCTATTGTTTGTAGGCCACCAGCGATTGATTTAACAATAAGCATATGAAAGCTATTTGAGCCTAAATCAATAACTGCATAAACATTTTTTTGCGGTTTAAGTTGCCCCACCGTTCAAAAACCTCTAGTTACTACTGCTTATACAAACGATCGCTTACGACCGTCCTTTTTGGTAACTATTATTTGGGCGACGTCCGCTGTTATTACTACGGCTACGTGGACCTGTTGAATAGTTGCGCTTTCTTTGAATAATAGGCTGAGTTAAATCATCTAGCAATGCAGTTTTATCGTAATGCGATAAAGGAATGCTGTGCTCTATATATTCTTCAATTTCATGCAGGTTATATGCATATTGCTCACACGCAAAGCTAATTGCATGGCCTGATGCACCAGCGCGGCCAGTACGACCAATACGGTGAACATAATCTTCACAATCGTCCGGTAAATCAAAGTTAAATACATGACTTACTTCTGGAATATGAAGACCGCGTGCTGCAACATCAGTTGCTACTAAAAAGTCCAATTCACCTTTACTAAATTGCGCTAATATAGTTTGGCGTTTTTTCTGATTAACATCACCAGTAAGCATGCCCACACGATGACCGTCTGACTTAAGCCAAGCATAAACGGTTTCACAACTGTGTTTTGTATTTGCAAATACAATTGCTTTTTCCGGCCATTCTTCTTCAATTAAGGTTAATAACAGCTTAATTTTATCTTCTTGCGAAGGATGAAATAGCTCTTCTTGGATGCGTTTACCCGTTTTAACATCAGGTTCAATTTGAACATGTTCTGGGTTTGTCATGTGCTCAAACGCTAATTCTTGTACGCGATACGATAATGTGGCAGAGAATAATAAGTTTAAACGTTTTGATGTATCCGGCATACGATGAAACATATAACGAATATCTTTTATGAAACCTAAATCGAACATACGATCAGCTTCGTCAAGCACGACAACCTCAATTTCATTAAGGGTGTAACAGCCTTGCTTATACAGATCAATTAGGCGACCTGTAGTACCAATTAAAATATCAACGCCTTTTTCTAGTTGTGCACGTTGTTTTTCGTAATCTTCGCCACCATATACTAAACCTAAGTTAAGATTACAGTGCGGCGCTAAAATTTTAGCATCTTTGTGTATCTGAATCGCAAGCTCCCGAGTAGGGGCCATGATCAGGGCTCTTGGATGTTTACTAGGTGCTTTGCTAGATTGTAATAACCGATGGCACGTGGCAGTTAAAAATGCCAACGTTTTGCCTGTACCAGTTTGAGCTTGGCCCGCGATATCGCGTCCATCACAAATAAAAGGTAGGCATTTTGCTTGAATAGGTGTGCAATATTCAAACCCATTCTCGGTTAAACCGGCAACCACTTCCGGTGCGATAGCAAAGTCTGAAAACTTTTTATCGGTTAAATGTGTCTTAGTCATAGCGTTTAAGCATAACGTTTAAACTTGCAATAAGAAACAAGAGTGTTTAAATACGCACTAAATATTTCGCCTAACTAAATCGGAGAGCGCAATGAGCGAGAAAATAATCCAAATTACTGACGATAGCTTTGAAGCTGACGTATTACAATCTGACAAACCAGTACTAGTAGATTTCTGGGCTGAATGGTGTGGACCTTGTAAGATGATCGCCCCTATTCTTCACGAAGTTGCTGATGAATACGACAGCCGTGTAACTGTTGCTAAATTAAATATTGACCAAAATGCGGGCACACCGCCAAAATTTGGTATTCGTGGTATCCCTACTTTGCTTCTTTTTAAAGACGGCCAAGTTGCAGCAACGAAAGTAGGTGCCCTTTCAAAAACTCAGCTTATCGAGTTTTTAGAAAACAACATCTAACTGTAAGCTAGAACTATAAAAAAGGGCTTTTTGCCCTTTTTTGAATTTATTTTGTATAAAGACTGGACGCTTCGCCAGTGAACTGCTAGTTTATAAAGCCAACTAATCCTTAGTTATATTCAACAAACCTCACTCAACGATCAAAGCGATTTTGAGTATGACAACTGTAATAAAGAACCCACCAATATGCATTTACGCGAATTAAAAGACAAGTCTATAAAAGAACTTGTAAACCAAGCTGAGTCCATGGGGCTCGAAAACGTAGCCCGTTTAAGAAAGCAGGACATTATTTTTGCTATTCTTAAATCACATGCCAAAGGCGGAGAGAACATCTTCGGCGGCGGTGTATTAGAGATTTTACAAGATGGTTTCGGCTTTTTAAGATCATCAGAAGCCTCTTACTTAGCTGGGCCAGATGACATTTATGTTTCACCTAGCCAAATTCGCCGCTTCAGCATGCGTACTGGCGATTCAATCTCAGGTCTTATCCGTCCACCGAAAGACGGTGAACGCTACTTTGCCTTACTTAAAGTAAATGAAGTTAACTTTGATAAACCTGAAAACTCTCGTACTAAAATTCTTTTCGAAAATCTGACTCCGTTACATGCTAACGAACGTTTTCGTATGGAACGCGGTAACGGCAGTAAAGAAGATATTACAGCCCGTGTACTTGATTTAGCATCGCCAATTGGCCGCGGTCAACGTGGTTTGTTAGTGGCTCCGCCAAAAGCGGGTAAAACAATGCTACTACAAAATATCGCGCAATCGATTACACACAATCATCCAGATGCAACGCTTATGGTATTGTTAATTGATGAGCGTCCGGAAGAAGTAACAGAAATGCAGCGCTTAGTTAAAGGCGAAGTTATTGCCTCTACATTCGATGAACCCGCTTCTCGTCACGTACAAGTTGCCGAAATGGTTATCGAAAAAGCAAAACGTTTAGTTGAGCATAAAAAAGATGTTGTTATCTTATTAGATTCAATCACTCGTTTAGCACGTGCTTATAACACCGTTATTCCTTCATCAGGAAAAGTACTTACTGGTGGTGTTGATGCTAACGCACTTCATAAACCTAAGCGTTTCTTTGGTGCTGCACGTAACGTTGAGGAAGGCGGTAGCTTAACAATCATAGCTACAGCGCTTATCGACACTGGCTCTAAAATGGATGAAGTTATCTACGAAGAGTTTAAAGGTACTGGTAACATGGAACTGCACCTTAACCGTAAAATTGCGGAAAGACGTGTATTCCCTGCTATCGACTTTAACCGCTCAGGTACTCGTCGTGAAGAATTACTAACTAAGCCAGATGAGCTACAGAAGCTTTGGATTTTACGTAAAATTGTTCATGACATGTCAGAAATTGATGCGATGGAATTTTTAATCGATAAACTATCAATGAGCAAAACCAACGATGAGTTCTTTGATTCGATGAGACGTCAATAAGAAGCGTCCAAACTCAAAATAAAAAGCGCCTTTTGGCGCTTTTTTAATACCATAAATAACAATTTGACTTATGTGTTAACCTTCATGTATTTTCGAAGAATAGCTTGCAGGTTAAACACTAACTCTTTGATATGTTGCTTATTCCTATTATTTTCTTTTTGTAATAAAGCTCTGTCTAGATCTTTAGCTGCTTGCGCTATTTCATCCAGCCCAAACATTTGCGCTGCACCTAAAATACGATGACTATCTTTTTGTAATGCTTCAAAATCTTCACATATAAAGTGCTGTGTTATAGTCTCATTTTCTAAAGTAAAACTCTGCTTAAAACTAATAACCAAGTCACTCATATCAATATCACTTTGTTCAACTTGTTGTGGCGTTTTAGTGTAACCAAGATACTGAGTTAACGTTTTATAAAATAATTCTTTATCGATAGGTTTGGCTAGATATCCGCTGAACCCTAGTGTTAAATAATCATCCACCTCATGGCTCATTGCATTCGCAGTTAAAGCAAAAATAGGACGTTGAAAACCGCATTGTTGTAATAATTGAAAGGCAGCTCGTCCATCCATCACTGGCATTTGTATATCGAGTAAGACTATATCTGGATCTTCTTGCAAGCATTGTTCAACGGCTTGCTCACCATTTTCAACTGCAATAACTTCGAGTCCCATTGAGCGTAAATAACGACTTATTAGCCTTCGATTATCAGGGTGATCTTCAGCAAGTAAAACCCTCCCACTTAACTGCTTGTCTTTTAAAACTGGAGCTTGTAATTCGGCAAGACCCTGCTCTTTCGAAACTTTTACACACGGTAAAAAGAATGAAAACTGACTGCCTTTCTTATATTCGCTTTGCACACTAATATAACCTCCCATCATAGAGGCTAATTGCTGCGACAAACTCAAACCTAAACCCGTACCACCAAATCGGCGACTAATACTGTTATCAGCTTGGCTAAAGCACTCGAAAATCAGTTTTAATTGTGTTGAGTTCATACCGATTCCGGTGTCTTTAATGACCAATACGACTCCTTGTTCTGTCTTATTTAGAACAATCACTACTTGGCCTGAATGGGTAAACTTGATCGCATTAGCACATAAATTAATGAGTATTTGTTTAACACGAATTAAATCTAATTTTGTGTAGAACTCATCACCAATTTGATTATCTAACACTAAACGTAGGTTTTTTGCTGTCGCTTGAGTAATAAACATAGCGTGTACATCATTTATTAACTGCACAATATCAAAACAAGAAATACTGAGCTCTAATCTGTTTGCTTCTATTTTACTTAAATCGAGCACATCATTAATTAAACTCTTTAAATGATCACTATGGCGTTGAATTATCTCTAATTCATCTTGAAGTTGCTCAGGTTCATACAGTCCGTTAATTAAATCATCAGTTTGGCCTAAAATTGCGGTCAAAGGAGTGCGAATTTCATGACTAATATTTGCTAAAAACTGACTTTTTACATCATTAGCTTCTCTTAATTCTTGCGCCACTGCCTGCAATTCAGCTGTACGCTGCTCAACCTGCTCAGCTAGGTGATGTTTCGCCCGCTTTTCTGCACCACGCCGATATAGTGCCACACCAGTCACAACAACCAAGAATAACAATACAAAAACAAACAAAGTGAGCTGAGAGCGCTGAGCCATTTTTAATTCTTGTACTTTGCGCTCTTGCTTAAGTTGCTTTATTTCTTGGTTTAATTGAGTTGCTTTGAATTGATCCTGCAATGCAGCCAATGCATTAATAATACTATCGCTTCTCAATAGTCTTAGTTCACCTATAAACTTTTCGTGAAGGATCATTGCACTAGAGTAATTACCTTGGCTTGCTTCAAGTAATGACTTGGTGCCTAAACCATTTCGGATCATCCTCTCACTTTTATACTCGTGGGCAAGCGCTGTTGAACGCTCCAAGCTCACTTTAGCTTTATCGAGTTCCCCTTTTACAAATTGCACCTTTCCCAAAGCATATAGCGCATTAAGCTCCAAACTTTGATTTGAAATTTTAAGTGCAAATTTCTCACCTAATCTTGCTTGTTCATAGGCAACATCCACTTTATTTAAAATTAAGTTAATATTTGCTAAATTGGTGTACTGAGTTGATAAGTGGTTATAGTCATTAACAGATAAATAATAATGCAGTGCTAACTCGTAGTAATGTAGTGCTAAGTCGAATTGATTACTTTCAAAAGAAGCCACACCCATATTGTTATATACTTGGGCAATACCACTTTGATCTCCTAGCTTTTGGTAAACTTGAAGAACATCTTTATAGATAGCGAATGCACTGTCATATCGCGATAAGCGCACATAAACTCCAGCGATATTAAGCAAAATATCAGCCTTATCCTGATCGCTACCTTCAGTTTCATAGAGGCTTTGTACTTTTAAATAATAATCAAGAGTGAGCTTTAAATTATGCATATCAAAATAGGCTAAACCTATATTATTTAATATATTAGCTTGTTCAAGCTTTTCATTGTTATTTTCAGCAATAACCAATGCACGACTATATTCAACAATAGCCTGCTGAAATAAGCCTTGATAAAACAGTATCACCCCTTGCATTTTTATTGCGCGAAAATTTTCTGTAGGTAAAAATGAGAGGGATGTTTCTTTTTCGAGTAGTTTAAAATAGTGTAATGCATCAGGATATTGGCCGTTAGAAAATGCTAAGTTACCCAACTCTGAATACACTAAAGCACGATCTTTAGCGGTGGTTGCCTGCATTTCCAGCAATGTATTACCAGATTGAAGCTTTACACTCCATTGCTGTTGTTGTTTAAACTCGTCAAGTAACAAAGTAGCATCTTGTGCACAGCTCGGTGGAGCTAGCGCACTACATACAATGAATAAAAGGCACTTAAACTTGCCTCGCATAATTTTAATCCTTCAGATTGTTACTTATAACAATGTAATCTTTATCGAAGATACACCAATTACTAGGGCGTAAACAATGCTTAACCCACTGATTGACCAGATATTTGATTTAATATTAACAAAGCAAGTTTGGCAAGTTCATATTCTAGCATCAGAACTTATAAATAGTGGTGCAATTAAATCACTTGATAAAAATCCTGATCGTGATTTATTTAAGCGCAACTTTCTCATCATGAATGCACTGTATCAACTTCAAACTCAGCTTCATCCACAAACATTGTTAGTTTCAGCTTTGCATATAGAACTTTTAGAAAAAGAGTGTGAGTACCCACTAACAATTAAAACAAATTTGAAGGACTATTATCTAAACTGGGAAAATTACGACGCCTCAGCACAAGAAGTAGATGCACTCTTGACTAGTTTTTGGGAGAGGGTAAAACATGCAGATACAACAGTAACGTTAACAAAAGAAAATTATGATGAGCTCACTGCTAAATGGGAACTGCCAACTAACTTTACCCTTAAAGAGCTACAAAAACGCTGGCGGCAACAAGCTCTCAAAAATCATCCCGACAAGCCTAGCGGCTGCGAAATAAAATTTAAAAAAGTAAAAGGAGAATACGAGCAACTAAAAGCAGCTGCTCGTTAGTACATTCATTCAAATATAAATTAACGAGTAAGGCGACGAGCGCGTATTTTACGCCCCTTAATGTTGCCTTCAGTTAATTTACGAAGTGCTGGTTTTGATGAGTTACGTTCAACAGCAACAAATGCTACGTTATCAAGTACGTTAATTTTACCTACTTGACGACCTGCAACCCCATCCTTACCTGTTAGAGCACCAAGAATATCGCCTGCACGTACTTTTTGCTTTTTACCTGAATCAATCATCAAAGTAACCATTTCAGGTCGGTACGGCGGTTTATCTAATAAATTAAACGGCGGCATTTGCTCAGGCGTAATATCACGTTCGTAATGATCGCCAATTTGTGCAATTTTAAACGCTTCTGCTTCACCATAAATGGAGCATGCAATGCCCTTTTTACCAGCGCGACCAGTACGACCAACACGATGTACATGTGTTTGCGTGTCGTGTGCTAAATGGTAGTTAATAACCATGTCCATGTCATCAATATCTAAACCACGCGCTGCAACATCGGTAGCAACAAGTATTGAAGCACTTTTATTTGCAAAGTGAATTAGCGTACGTTCACGATCGCGTTGCTCTAAATCACCGTGCAATGCAACAGCGCTGAAGCCTTCGTCGGCTAAATCATCACACACTTGTTGTGTTTCTACTTTGGTATTACAAAATACAACACAGCTTTGTGGCGTAAATTTAAGTAGCAATAATTTAAGCGTTGGGTAGCGCTGCTTATTGTTATCCATTTTGTAGAAGTACTGCTTAATTGTGCTTTTGGCTTGCTCTTCTTCTACTTTAACCATTTCTGGATTTTTAAGTACACGCTTAGCAATTGCTTCAATGGCTCTTGGGAATGTAGCACTAAATAACAATGTTTGACGATTTTGTGGAATACGCTCAATAATTGCATCAAGTGTGTCTTGAAAACCCATATCAAGCATTTGATCGGCTTCATCAAGTACCAATATTTCAACATCATCTAAACGTAAAGTACCTTTACGAATATGATCATCAACACGCCCAGGTGTGCCAACAATGATATGCGCGCCATGTTCAAGTGAACCTATTTGCGGGCCAATTGAAACACCACCACATAACGTCAATATTTTAATGTTATGAATGCCGCGCGCTAATTTACGCATTTCAACTGCAACTTGCTCAGCAAGCTCACGAGTAGGACACAACACTAAAGATTGAATACGAAAACGTTTTACGTTTAGTTTAGCTAACACACCCAAGCTAAACGCAGCAGTTTTACCTGAACCGGTTTTTGCCTGAGCAATGATGTCTTTACCAGCAAGTACAGGCGGCAAACTTTGCGCTTGCACAGGTGTCATGTGGGCATAGCCAAGTGTTGATAAATTATCAACGAGTCCAGCCGGTAAAGCCAAAGATGAAAAAGCAGTTGAAGTCACAGTAAGTTCCATAGCAATAAAATAACATGGGAGAAAGTCCCACTAAATATGCTGCTAATAATAGCAGAATTCGTAATTGGCAACCATTAGCAAACACATTATAAACAGGTTAATGAAAGGTGTTGAAAATGATAGTAGTTTGCATTAAGATCTCTATTTTTTTTACATATCTGCCCTGGAAGCAATTAATGAAACTGAACTCTCTTTACATAGCACTATTAGCAAGTATTACCGCAAACGCACATGCAAACTCTACCGACCTTGAACGCATAGAAGTAAAAGGTAGCTACTTTAACGATTACAAAGTAGATAACGCCAATGGCGCAATGAGAACATCAGCTTCATTACTTGAAACTGCACAATCTGTCACTGTAATAACCGACACTATTATTAGCGAACAACTTGCCACTACCCTTGGCGAAGTACTCACAAATGACGCAAGCCTAACAGCTGGCTCACAACAACGAAACCGTGAAGTATTTAACTTGCGTGGGTTTGAGCTAAGTTCATCTACGGGTTATTTACGCGACGGGCATCAACATTGGTCACACTATCAACAACCCATCGAAATTTTGCAACAAGTTGAAGTAATTAAAGGTCCATCAAGCATTTTATATGGTCAGTCAGGCCCGGGTGGCTTGGTTAACATGGTAACTAAAAAACCTACAGCACAAACACTATTTAATGCCAGTGCCGATGTAGATCAGCATGGCTCAACTCGCTTTATGGTAGATGCTGCAGGCGCATTAACTGAATCGGAAGATTTACGTGCTCGTGGTATTTTAGTAAAGCAAGACGTTGACTACTGGCGTGAATACCAAAATGGTGAAAATCGTGAACGCGACCGCTTTTTAGGTGCATTAGTTGTAGATTACGATATTAGCGATAACGCATTAGTACGTGTGCATTACGACCGCACAGATGACGAAGCAGGTTTAGATACTGGCGCATGGATAGACGATAATGCCAATGTAATTGGTAGCGATAAAACAATCCGTGATATGTCTTGGGCGTTCACCGATATTACCGTAGAAAACCTAGGTGTAGACCTAGAGGTATTTTTAACCGATAACTGGCAAGTAAAACTTGGTTACAACGAACAAACGTTTGAACGCCAACGCTTTGAGTCAGCACCTCGCATGCCTAATGGCTTTGCTGAAGGTGACAGCTATGAATCTCGCCCTTACGATCGCTTTGATGATTGGCAATTTAAAACTGCATTTATTGATTTTATTGGTGAGTTTGAAACCGCGGACATTCAACACCAGTTATTAGTAGGCGCTAACTCGCTTGATTACTACTACGGGCAATTACGCACAGCACTGCCTAAAGAAGAATACCTTTACTATTCAGCAGGTCAAGACGAGCCATCTCGTCCATCAATAAGCTATAAAACAGATGATACAATAAGCGAAACTGAATACGACTACTACGGTATTTACGTTCAAGACTTAATTTCGTTCTCACCAGAGTGGCAATTATCGCTAGGTGGCCGTTACGATAAGCAAACGCGTGAAGGCCAAAATAACGAATCATTTGTACCAAAAGTAGGTGTGCTTTATCACCCAAATGCTTCTGCAACTATATACGCTAGTTACTCAGAAGGCTTTGAGCCACAAAATGAGACCATCACCGACGAAACTGATATTAACTTCGGTATGGAAATAGATGCTGTTACCTCTGAACAAAGAGAACTTGGCATAAAATGGCAACTGCTTGATGACCGTTTACTGCTTAGTGGTGCCGTTTTCGATATAAGTAAAAACGGAACGCTGGTCACTGAAGACCTTGAGGCTCCTATTGGCTCGGTTACAACCGAGACAAATCAGGTTGGTGAACAACGCCACAAAGGCTTTGAAATTGCAGCACAAGGCGCTGCAACAGATCGTTTATTTGTAATGGCCTCTACGATGTATTTAGATGCGAACTATGAAAGAGCGAATGAGGAGCTGCAAGGCAAACGTCCTGTTGATGCCCCTAAATGGTCGGCATCACTTTGGACTCGTTATGAACTAAACGATGCAATTGCTTTTAACGCTGGTGCTTTTTATGAAGGTGAGCGCTTTGCCGACAGCGACAATACAATTACTAAAGATGCATATACGCGTGTTGATGTAGGTGCCACTTATAAGTTTAACTTAAGTAATACCGATATTAATTTACGTCTTAACATCGAAAACTTATTTGATAAAAGCTATTTAGGTGGTGGTGGAACTAATAATGTAACTGTTGGCGAGGGCACAAATCTTCGTTTAGCTGCGCAATTTAGCTTTTAAATAAATGCCTTAAATAACAGCTTTAAAATATAGCCCGCGTACATGTACGCGGGCTTTTTTTATATCTAAACGTTTATACCTAACAGCATTAAATCTATTACAAAGCCTATTCATCTCATCTATTTTTTATCATGTTTGTTACATGTTCTAATAGCGCTAATTATTAAAAAGGCCTACCAAAATGAAAAAATTAATTACCGCACTGCTGCTTACTAGCAGTATGGCTGCAAACGCTAACAATGCCGAATTTACCCAAAAGCAATTACAACAAGTCAATGAAGTGCGCACCTCTGCACTAAATAGTGATCTAAGCTATAAATTACTAGAGTCATTAACAACTGAAGTAGGCCCTCGCTTACCTGGTACTGAAAATGATAAAAAAGCAGTGACATGGGCTAAAGCTAAATTTAATGAGCTTGGTTTTGATAAAGTATGGCTAGAAAAAGCAACATTTCCTGAATGGCGTCGTTATAGTGAAAGCGGAAAAATACTAACACCAAGCGAGCAACCACTGCACTTAACTGCATTAGGTAACAGTATAAGTACTCCAAAAGATGGGATTACCGCACCAGTAGTCTTGTTCGAAACACTTGATGAACTAAAAGCCGCACCGGCGAACAGCTTAAAAGGCAAAATTGCGTATATTAATTATCGTATGAACCGCCACATTGATGGCAATGGTTACGGACCTGCAGTAAAAGCACGCGGCACAGGCGCTATTGAGGCGTCTAAAAAAGGCGCTGTTGCCTACATGATGCGCTCGGTAAGTACCGGTCATCATCGTTTTGCACACACTGGCGGTAGTTACTACAAAGAAGGTGTTACAAAAATACCTAACGTAACCATTGCTAACCCAGATGCCGATCAAATCGCACGCTTAGTCGCTTTAAATAAAGAAGTGTCGGTAAATATTAATGTGCAAACCGAAAGCCTTGGTGAAGGCACCGGTTATAACGTTATTGGCCAATTTAATGGTACCGAAAACCCAGAACAATATGTACTGATCGGCGGGCATTTAGATTCTTGGGATTTAGGGACTGGCGCACTAGATGACGGTGCAGGCGTTGCACTAACAATGGCAGCCGCTAAGCATATTAGCGATGTAAAGCGTCCTAAGCGCAGTATTCGTGTGGTACTTTTTGCAGCTGAAGAGCTAGGTCTTTGGGGTGCAAAAGCTTATTTTGCAAAGCATAAAAACGAGCTAAGCAATATTGTTGCAGCAGCTGAGTCTGATTTTGGCGCCGATGTTGTATATGCTTTTGAATCGAACGTAAGCGCAGAGTCACTTCCTGTAGTGCGTGCTATTGCAAAAGAACTTTCGCCGTTAAATATTGAGCATATTGGTAAAAACCAAGCGAATGGTGGCCCTGATCTAATTCCACTTAAAGCAGCAACCTCAGCACCTATTTTTGAACTTGCTCAAGATGGAACAGATTACTTTGATTACCACCATACAGCTGACGATACGCTTGATAAAGTAACACCTGCTAAGCTGCGTCAAAATACCGCTGCATACGCTGTATTTGCTCTAATGGCTGCTGATGCAAAAACAACAATTAGGCCTAAAGCTCAAAATAAGTAATAACAGACATACTTACTTACAGTTTGTGGCTTTAACTAACACGCTTCTTGTTTTACCTTTAGGTAATTAAACAAGGAGCGTGCTTTATGTTACTTTTCAACACGAGTGAATCATTTCCACATTTTGCACAAACAACACGCTGCCCTCATTGTCAAAGCGACGCCTACCATTTAGTAAATAAAAGCCGCTATTTACGGTTTAGTATTTTACCTATGCTTGCCTTAAAATTAAGTTATAAACGCGAGTGCTATCAATGCGGAAAAAGCGAACAGGTTAAAATAACGCAACTACCGTTAATAGAAAAACTAAGCCTACCCAAATACTTTATTGGCGCATTTTTATTACTTTGGATTGTTTCGTTTTTTTATCAACAGCATCTTAATACCGAGACTAAAAAGCAAAGCTATTTGAATACACCTAAAATATATGACACCTATTTAGTACACGCCGACAAATTTACACACGAACCCTGGACCCTAACCAATTTAAGAATTGCTCAAGTTTTAAGTTTTGATAAACAGTTTATTACCTTTCAGATAAGCAACTACAGCTATAAACGTAATAATAGTATTACTTTGGCAATGCGTACCAGCCAGCTAATTCAAGACAATTACTTTTCCACTAAAACAATCACTCTCCCTCGTGATGAAGTAAAGCGTTTGTATAAAGACGAAGCTATTTATGACGTGCTGCGACCTTATGCCAACAGCCTTTATGGCGGGTTTGTGATGTTCCCTCCCAAACCTAAGCCACTATATAAAGGTTTAAAACTCGATAAAAACAATCAACAAGGCATAATTTATTTTAAAGATAAGTTATTTGTTGAAGCATTTAATAGCTTTAAGCTAGCTGCTGAAGCAGGCTCTCAGTGGGGGCAATTAAATTTAGCGCAAATGTATCGTGATGGTCAGGGAATAGATCAGGATCAACAGCAAGCTATTTATTGGTATAAAAAGGCCATTGAGCAAAAAAATATTAAAGCACAATTTGAATTGGAGTCACTTTGTAAAATAACTATCTGTAAATGAGTGAACTTTAATATAGCTGGCGCAACAAGTACGCCAGCTATAAATTATTTTGTAAATAACTTTGTATAACCTACATGTATAAGCACAACAACTAAGCCGGCAATAACGCCTAGCAAACCATCAAACAAGAGAGGTGCTAATACTTCTCCTGTACCGCCAGCAACCGATTGAGCATAGCTTGTTACATCCAACTGTATATGATGCAGCAACGCAACACCATGGACCAAAATACCGCCGCCTACTAAGAACATCGCAATGGTGCCCGCAAACGCTAAAAACTGCATTAGCCTAGGTGCGGCGGCAAGCAAACCTTTACCTAGTAATTCTTTAAATTTATTAGCCTTCACCTTTGATTGGTTAAGTAAATAAAGTCCGGCATCATCCAGTTTTACAATACCTGCCACTAAGCCATAAACGCCAATAGTCATTATAATTGCGATAACGCAGAGCACTAAAGCTTGGTTAAATAATGTAGCACCAGCAACAGTACCTAGCGTAATAACAATGATTTCAGCAGAAAGAATAAAGTCTGTTCTTATAGCGCCTTTAATCTTTTGTTTTTCGTACTCAACTAAATCTAGTTTCTCGCTTTCATCAACTACTTCATTATGATGAGGTAAAAAATTAGCAAATACTTTTTCAGCTCCCTCAAAACATAAAAACAAACCACCCATCATTAAAAGCGGTGTTATTAACCAAGGCAGCCATACGCTTATTAATAAAGCGGCGGGTACGAGTATCGCTTTATTTAAAAATGAGCCCTTTGCCACAGCCCAAACAACCGGTAATTCACGCTCTGCTGCTACACCTGTAACCTGCTGTGCATTGAGTGCTAAGTCATCGCCTAATACACCCGCTGTTTTTTTTGTTGCTACTTTACTCATTGTCGCAATATCATCAAGTAAAGTGGTTATATCATCTAATAACGTTAAAAGGTTAGTGCCTGCCATAAAGCTTCCGAGCTCAAAAAATATTGCTATAAACATAACGTAAAGCACTACTTTCACCAACGGTTAATTTAGCTTTGTTAATATCTAATTAGAATTAAGGGCAGGGCTTCCCAAAGATGATCATTTTGAACGTAGATGGAGGTAAGAGTGAAAATAAATATAGCAATTATAGTCAGCTTACTTAGCTTAATCGCATGTAGCGAACAGCAAGTAAATACTACCTATCTATGTGGTAAAAACAAACTAACACTAAGTATTATCAACGATAAATATGCTGAGCTTACTTTTAACAACGAAACGCATTTAATTAATCATGAAAAAAGTGCATCAGGGAATAAGTACATAAGCGAAAATGTACTGTTTTGGGGTAAAGATAATCACGCCATGCTTATAATTTCAGGGAAAAAGCAGCAATGCATTATTAATTAGCCACCAATTAACAACATCTAAAAAACACTGCTACACTAAATAAAGTGTTAATTTTGTTGATGAAGTTATGCGCTCTATTGCTATAAAACATAAAATAATCTTAGCTTTTTCTGCCATAGGGCTGTTAATGCTGACTAGCTGTGTGTTTTTTTATTGGTCGTTAAACCAAATTAGTATTACTACTTCACGTATAGAAACCTTAGCCGTTCCAGTACAACAAGTTAGTAAAGATTTAAGGCTTTCACTTCTTTCCATAACTAAATTTAATGCTGTTGCTTACAGCCAGACCAAACCAGATTCACTATTGCGAAATAAAGACCAAGCATACGCAGAGCAAGAGCAATTTCTAACAATGCTTAATGCGCTTGAATCTCAACTATTTCAGCAGCAAAATATGCAAGCTTTACTTGCAGCAACAACTGATAACTTTAATCAACTAAGCAAAATAAGTGCTGCAATGTTTAGTGCAAAGGAACAACGATTTAAAGCACAAAACTCGGCCCTATCACTTATTAAAGAATTCATTGAGCAGTTGAGTAGCTTGAGTAATCGTTTGCTTGATATAGAGCTATTAGAAGTACCCTCAACACAACAGCCTCTACTCGATTCTATGTTTGGTACGGCAACACGTATTGATGATCTACTATTTAATTTAAGTAACAATGTTAAAAGCATCACTCAAACTACAAGTACTAGCGACTTAAGTAATCACCAACAAGATACTTTGTTTTTACTCGATAATATTCAGCCTAACTTTACTTACCTAGAGCAGCAGGCGACACCTTTTAGTAATGATCTAAACATCGGCCAACTTACTATTGAGTTCAACGATTTAAGGGATCTCTTAAATGCGCCAAATGGTATTTATGTAAAACAAAAGAAAACGATTGAAAACAAAACAACGGCGCAACAAAAATTTGAACGCTTTCAACAAGAATTTATAAACACAGAAAACCAATTACTTAAACTTAATAAACTTGCTGATGAACGATTTAACACCCTTCAAAATAATGCCAAATCAGCCATTAATATGGGCTCAAGCTCGGTAATTATAATCGCCCTTGTACTGATTATACTGGTGATCATAATTTCAATTTTTACCACCAATGCAATGTTAAAGCCCCTTAATAAAGTAAATCGTGATTTAGCTTGCATAGCCTCAGGTGACTTTTCTAAGCGCAGCCATCCACGCAGTAAAGATGAGTTTGGCACTTTACTTAACAATATTAATAAACTTAGTGACGACTTAAGCCATTTAATAAAAGCAATTAGTAACGATGCACATGAACTGGACAAATCAGCGATTCAAACCAGTGAAAAAGGCCAGCAAATGACCATTGTTGCCCAACTACAGCTAGAGCGGAGCGCACAAGCAACTGCGCTTGCACAAAGTATGCTAGATAATTCACAAGTCGTGTACGAACAAGCTGATAGCACATCAAATGAAATAACTAACGCCTCACAGTTTGCTAATGACGTTAACCAAATAGCCAATCAAAATAGCCAAAGTATTGAGGCACTATTAAGCCGTTTAGATAAGGCAGTTAGTAGC
Organism: Pseudoalteromonas sp. 20-92; assembly: GCF_030847595.1. NCBI lineage: Bacteria > Pseudomonadati > Pseudomonadota > Gammaproteobacteria > Alteromonadales > Pseudoalteromonadaceae > Pseudoalteromonas > Pseudoalteromonas sp. 20-92. The sequence goes on along the minus strand of NZ_JANJGQ010000009.1, from coordinate 124,107 downwards.
ACAAAAGAGCTTGCTGAATTTACCGAACTCATTGGTGCCATTGTAGAGACTATTAGTAGTATTGCTGAGCAAACAAACTTGCTCGCGCTCAATGCTGCAATAGAAGCGGCAAGAGCTGGTGAAAATGGACGAGGATTTGCAGTTGTCGCTGATGAAGTTCGCTCACTAGCTGCGCGTACACAAAGCTCAACGAGCGAAATAAATACCATGATCCAAACATTACAACAACATACTAAAACAACACAAAGTGAAATTAATGATGGCCAACAACAAGCCAAAAAATGTGTTGAAAATAGTGCTGAACTAAATAAAGCTGTAGAGCGTATAAAAAGCACATTACTATCGGTTAATCAAATGAGCGAACAAATAGCAAAGGCCTCTCATGAACAGTTAACTAATAGTAACGACATCCAAAAAATAATGGCAAAGGTAACAGAGCAAGCCACCTTAAATGCCAAAAACGCGACAACCCTAGCAAGCGAAAGTGAAGACGTAAATCAACTTGCACACTCTCTAACAAGTGCCGTAGAGCGCTTTAAGTTTTAAGCACAAGTAATGACTTGCCTTGCATGAAATGGGTATAATACTTCAACTCTTTAGCTTAATAGCGGCCCACAATGAAATATAAAGATCTACGTGATTTTATCGATTTACTTGAGAAAAAAGGCGAACTTAAACGTATCACCCAAGAAATCGACCCGTATCTTGAAATGACCGAAATATCTGATCGCACATTGCGTGCAAAAGGTCCTGCGTTATTATTCGAAAATCCAAAAGGCTACGATATGCCGGTGCTTACCAACTTATTTGGTACACCAAAGCGCGTTGCTATGGGAATGGGCCAAACAGAGGTTAGCGAGCTACGTGAAGTCGGTAAACTGCTCGCTTTTTTAAAAGAGCCTGAGCCACCAAAAGGCATTAAAGAAGCTCTAGGCGCTATACCTATTTTTAAGCAAGTGCTTAATATGCCAGCAAAAGAAGTTAAAAAAGCGCCTTGCCAACAAGTAGTTTTAGAAGGTGATGATGTCGATTTAACTAAGTTGCCCATTCAGCATTGCTGGCCAGGTGATGCAGCGCCATTAATTACTTGGGGCCTTACGGTCACTAAAGGCCCATATAAAAAACGCCAAAATCTGGGTATTTATCGCCAGCAATTATTAGGAAAAAATAAAATAATTATGCGTTGGTTGTCACATCGTGGTGGCGCGCTTGATTTTCAAGAATGGTGTAAAGAAAACCCAGGGCAACCCTACCCTGTATCGGTAGCACTAGGTGCCGATCCTGCCACTATATTAGGTGCTGTAACGCCTGTACCTGACACTCTAAGCGAATATGCATTCGCTGGCTTATTACGTGGTAGCAGAACCGAAGTTGTAAAATCTATTTCAAATGACCTACAAGTCCCTGCCAGTGCAGAAATAGTACTTGAAGGTTACATAATGCCTGGTGAAATGGCGCCAGAAGGCCCTTATGGTGACCATACCGGTTACTATAATGAAGTAGATGACTTTCCAGTAATGACGGTCACTCACTTAACGCATCGTAAAGACCCTATTTATCACAGTACCTTTACTGGCCGACCGCCTGATGAGCCTGCGATTTTAGGTGTAGCACTTAATGAAGTTTTTGTGCCGATATTACAAAAGCAATTTCCTGAAATTGTCGACTTTTACCTTCCGCCTGAAGGGTGCTCATATCGTATGGCGATTGTAACAATGAAAAAACAATATCCTGGCCATGCCAAGCGCGTGATGATGGGGGTTTGGTCGTTCTTACGTCAGTTTATGTATACCAAGTTTGTAATTGTGTGCGATGACGATATTAATGCCCGTGATTGGGAAGATGTTATTTGGGCTATAACAACCCGAATGGATCCTGCGCGTGATACAACATTAATAGAAAACACACCTATTGATTATCTCGATTTTGCATCGCCAGTCTCTGGCCTTGGTTCAAAAATGGGAATGGATGCTACCAATAAATGGCCTGGCGAAACCACCCGCGAATGGGGCGAGCCTATTGTTATGGATAAAGACACCAAAGACCGCGTAGATGATATTTGGGAAAGCCTTAATATTGTTTAAGTGTTTATATGTAAGTACATAACAGGCTATAAAATAACCCTGCAGATATGCTAGAATCGAGTCATTCGATTGCGTATCTGCTGTTAAAAGCGCTGCTAAAAGGTAAAAAATGCAAACATTAAAAGCTGAAGTTGTAGCTATCAGCCCACTTACAGAATTTGTTCATAAAGTAATTTTAAAGCCACAACAACCTGTGACCTTTGAAGCTGGCCAATACATGCAACTCGTATTAGGCGAAAAAGACAAACGTGCTTTTTCTATTGCTAGCCGCCCTTCACAGTGCGATGCAATAGAACTGCATATTGGCGCATCTGGTGCCGATTCTTATGCAATGCAATCGTTAGAACATTTACGAAACGCCCATACCACAGGGCAATTAGTAGACATTGAAGCTGGCCTAGGTATTTCACAGTTGCGCCTGCAATGTGAGCGCCCTATTATTTTACTCGCCGGCGGTACTGGTTTTTCATACGCAAAATCAATGGCTGATCACTTAGCTGAAATTAAGTGCGACCGTCCTGTATTATTTTACTGGGGTGTAAAAGAAGAGTCAGCTTTATACGCGCACACAGAAATGCAAACATGGGCCGATAGCCATAAAAACTTTGAGTTTATCCCTGTGGTAGAAAATCCATCAGCGAATTGGCAAGGTCATACTGGCTATGTACACAAAGCCGTAATGCAAGATATCGTATCACTTGCCCCATATGATATTTATATGGCGGGTCGTTTTGACATGATAGGTATAGTCCGTGATGACTTTATTACTCATGGTGCAATTCGTGAAAACATGTACGCCGACGCATTCGCATTTATAAAGTAATTAAAATTAACTTTTACTTATAAATAAAGGCACCTAGTGCCTTTATTTTTATAATAACAAAAATTCAATAGTTAAAATCTATCAATCTCATCAGTATAAACAATTTCCTAAATCCCTATCTATAAACCATACTTTGTATAGAACATCAGCGGGAGAGACCCAAATGCTAAATACAAAAGTAAAAGATTTTATGCAACGCAAGTTACCAAACATAACACCAGATACAGAAATGACCACCGCTATAGCAGAACTACAAAAATTTAAACTGCTTGGTGCACCAGTATTCGATAAAGATAAATGCCTAGTCGGATTTATTTCCGAACAAGAGCTTTTAAAGCCACTTATGCAAAGCAGTTATTTTTGTGATGGTATAGTAAAAGTATCGCAGCTTATGCAAACAGGAGTCGTTACTATAGATGGTGATACAAATATTATTGAGCTTGCTGAAAAAATGCAGCCTGGTAAACCAAAAAACTACCCAGTTGTAGATGGCATTAAAGTAATCGGTATGATCAGCCGGGCAGATGTACTTAAAGCACTTTACGATAATTACATAAGCTGCCAAACACACTAAATTGCAGATAACAAAATGCCGCTTATATAAAGCGGCATTTTTAATACTCTTAAATTAACGTGCGCTAACGATTGCCGAAAGTTCTTTTTTATCGCCATCGCTTAAAAATGCTATTTCTAATGCATTTGCTTGGGCTTTTTCCATATCAGCTTGAGATAAACCAGCTTGAGGTGCTGCAACTGCATATTCATACTCAATTTCAATCCCTTCCACAGCAGGATCATCAGTATTAATACACGCTAAAATACCGTGATCTAAAAACTGCTTAAGTGGATGCTTAGCTAGGTCGCTCACTGTACTGGTTTGAATATTACTTGTTAAGCATGACTCAATACCAATGCGATTATCGCGTAAGTAATCCATGAGCTTTGGATCTTCAATAGCTTTAACGCCATGCCCTATTCGGCTCGCCCCTAATTCATTAATTGCCTGCCAAATACTCGGAGCACCAAGGGCTTCTCCAGCATGAATAGTCGATGCTAAATAGGCATTTCGTACTTGTTTAAAGTGCGCTACAAACAACTCACCCGGGAAGCCAATTTCGTCACCGGCTAAATCAACCGCTACTAAATCATTTTTAAATGCGAGTAATGCATCAAGCTCTTTCTGGCATGTTTTTACGCCATAAGTACGCGATAAAATACCAATTAAATTCGCTTTTATGTTTGCGCCTTTTGTTGCTGATTTAATACCATCAACAACCGCTTCTACAACCCCTTCTGGGTGTAAACCTTGGCTTTGTGCCATATAGTAAGGGCTAAAACGAAGCTCTACGTAATCAAGGCCTTGGGCTTGAGCATCTTCAATGTTTTCAATCGCTATGCGCCTACACGCATCGTAGTCGCCAAGTACTGCAACACCCCAATCTAACTTTTGTAAAAAAGCCATAAGATTTGGCTCAGGATCAATAACTTGAACATGAGGAATGAGTGCCTCAACATTATCTGCAGGTAACTCTATATTAAACTGACGACCAAGTTCTAATATGGTTTGCGCACGTACATTACCGTCTAAATGGCGGTGAATATCTAGCAAAGGTAATTTTCTATTGATCATAATAGCAACCCAGTTTAGTTAAATTTGCGCGCATGATACGCAGATATAGTTATTTTTCAAGTCTATATGGTTTGCGGTAAGTTTAAGCGGTCATATGTCTGCTTTTCGAGCAAAAATAACGTAACTTATTTATGTGATAAATGATGCCACAGTGTTTTAAATAGCGTATTAGCATCAATTGGCTTGGTTATATAGTTATCCATTCCACAAGCAACTGCTTTTTTAACATCATCATCATGCGCGTTGGCAGACAAACCAATAATAGGTAAATCAATCAGCCCTAAATCATTACGGATAACTTTGGTTGCCTGTAAACCATCCATATTTGGCATTTGAATATCCATCAGCACAATGTCATAACTATTGGTAGTCAACATTTTTATTGCTTCAAACCCATCACTCGCAATATCAGCTACACACCCCTTGGTCTTTAATATTGCACTAGCAACATGTTGATTTAAAGAATTGTCCTCAACTAAAAGCAGCTTATAATCAGTAAACGATAAGCTCTCAACATCTACCTCATTATATTGTTGCTGTACCTGCTCTGCTTTTGGTAGGGGGGAATTCAACGGCACACTAAATGTAAAAGTAGAGCCTTTACCCTCGTGGCTAGCTAAATCAATAGCCCCTCCCATCAACTCAACCAGTTTTTTGCAAATACTCAAACCTAGTCCTGTGCCACCATATTGTCGAGAAGTAGAACTATCGGCTTGAGAAAAAGGTTTAAACAACTGTTTTTGAGCTGCTTCACTAATACCAATACCCGTATCGTTAACACTAAAATAGGTCATCTTTTTTGATTGCCATACTTTAAGTGTTATACAGCCTTGCGCTGTAAATTTAACTGCATTATTAAGTAAATTTAAAAGTATTTGTTTTAAACGAATAGGATCGGTATGAATAGTTAAGTTTGTTGTTTTATCGTAATCGAGATGCAATTCCAGTGACTTAACATCTACTTCAAACTGCATTAAATTCGTCACTTCATCCACTAAGCGACCCACATTAATGGGTTCTTGTACTAAATCAAGTTTGCCAGCTTCCATCTTAGAGAAATCGAGTACATCGTTTAATACCCTCAGTAACACACCAAGCGCACCATCCGCTTGCTCTATATAAGTTCGAGCCTGTGGCCAATCATTTTGCTGCAGCGCTAAATAATGCAGTCCTTTTATACCATTAATAGGTGTGCGCACCTCATGACTCATATTAGCTAAAAACTGGCTTTTAATATGGCTTGCTTCATCAGCTTTTTGCTTTTCTTGACGTAAAACACGAGTTTGTTTTGCCACTTGCTCACGAATTTGTATATTTGTACCAGTAACCGAAATCAAAAAAGTTATTAATAACCACACAAATAGCATACCTACTATTTGTGCAAGCCAATACATTAACCATGATGTTCTAACTACAGGCTCATGTAATTGCACTTGCCAGATCCGCTTGCCAATAAGTAATTGGTATTCTTTTAATAGTTCAAAAGAATGAGTATCGGCTGTGTAAATACTCTGTTTTTGATTGGGTAAAGTCACATCTAAAAAGCTAGCTGCAACGAGGTTATTTTGATCAAATAATAACGATTGCGATAATTTTTTAAGGCTTACTACTGCAACAACAAACCCTTTAAAGTCATCTTCAGTAGTGGAGTTTCCAAAAACAGGGTGCAAAAATAACACACCTTTTTCTTGCGTATTTTGTACTAAATCAATTGGCTCACTCAGCACTAGCTCATTTAAAATTTTTGCTTTGTGTAATGCTGCCGCCCTCCCTTTATTTGAGGCTAAGTCAAAACCAATAACACTTACATTACCAATCAATGGGTATGCATAAAGTACAGGGTAATAAAAGTCACGTGAACTTACTGGCTCCCATACCCCTTCTGACCATCTTTCTTTTACATAGTAATCATCAATGTATTGAGTATTTTCTGAGCGTTCAAAATCGGCTAATTGCTCTGCTGAAATGTAAGGTACCCATTCAAATGCAACAATTTCTTGACTATAACTAAGCTGTTTAGAAGTGAATAGCTTAAATTCATCAAAAGTCACCTCATCACTACTTGCAAAAAATGTTGCTAGCAAGCTTAGATGGGCTGACACTTCATCAATTCGTTGGCTTATAGCATCTTGAACAGACAATATTTTAAGCTCTTGTTTTTGTATTTCTTTTTCTTTTTTAAAATTAGACGCAGTATAAAATCCTGCACTAATAATGATATATATCATTAGAGAAGGAATAATAACCTGCAGCCTATTTTGAACTTGTTGATAGTTAAACCCAGCAAGCACCAGCGGAGTAAAAATTAATACTCCAACGCTATCACCTATCCACCATGCGATAAAATTATCAATAGCGCCATGTGCAGGTATTACGTGATTACTAACTAATAAAAACGTACCGACTCCTGCAGCCAGAACACAACACACTGGACCAGCTATAAATAAGCTTTGTATACAATGCTTTAAAGAAGAGAGATCAAGGGGGGCTTTTATCACTTTTGTAATAAATTGAGCGCCTATCCATGCTTGCAACACAGACGCTGTAGTAACTAACAAGGCTTGAATGGCAATTTGCCAATTGAAGATATCAGATGCGCTATCGAGGTTAACTATATTTGTTAATAACGCACCAATAATGATGCCAGGTAAAGCCCTACGATTCCACAGTAAAAGTCCAGCCAGTGCAATGCCCGAAGGAGGCCATGAAGCAACGGCATAACCATCAATAGAAAGAAGAAGATTACTAGCAAATCCAGTTAAAAAGTAAGCACTGGCTAGGCTGAAAGTTAATACGAATAAATTTTTCAATACTCAGCTCCTATACCTGTACTTACATTTAGTTTAGTTTTTCATATTTAAGCTCATTGATACAAAACCAGTGCTTTCTCAGTTTGTGCACTTTTACTATAGCTTAGCGCAGCTTGTTCCGCGTACTGTTTTTTATTTTCAGAGTTCAACGCTTTATCAAATACCCTTGCGGCTAAATCATAGTCACCTTGTGCATTGGCAAGGCAAGCAAGTGCTAGTAATAAGGCATTATTACTTTCATCTTTTTTAAGGCGCTCTTGAATGCAGGTCTGCAACTTGATTGCATCAGCATTGGCTGCGCCATTTAAGATATAGGCGAGTTGATTGTGCTGTTCGTTGTGTTTAACCATTTTTATCAAGTCGCCCTCAATTACAGCTAGCTGACCTAACGCTGCCATTTTCGCTAAATAAGCAGTATGCGCATAAGCTTGTAGCTTTTTAGGAAGCTGTTTATATTTATGTGTAATTTTTTCAATTGGCAGAGCTGAAAAGTAAGCATTAAAAACACGTGTCCACTGCTCGCTTGAAAACACCTTTTTGCGTAACAATCTTGGTAAAACGTCTTCTAAAGCATTAAAGTGCTGCTGTTGCACCAACACTTCGGTATACAGCTTTAACTCAAGCGCAGTAGCTTTTTTAGATTCGGCGCTTACACGCATTTGCGATTCAATTGCGCTACTATCGCCACTTGCTAGCCAAAGTTTCGCTACTTTTAGTTGATGCTCAGGGCTTATTTCAAATAAACGCTCAAGTGCTTTATCTGTTTGATTATTAGCAAGCGCTGCTTTTGCAAGTAATGCTAAGCGAATATCTTCAAACTTATCTGGTACGCTATTACCCGATAAAGCCTGCTCTACATGCTCGTAATCATCATTAATAGCACTCCACAGAGCCTGCTCAATAGCTGCTTGTTTGCGCTCTTGGCTACGTGCAAAAAAGCCATGCTTAGTATTATGATAAATCGATAATAAATAACGAATTAACTTATATGTTAAATATAAAACAACAGCGGTAATGACTGCCATTATACAAAACGATACTATCGTGCCTTCTATCGTCGTATTGTTAAATGAAATAAGTACATAACCTTTTTCATCTAGAACGAATGGAGTAACCGCTAGTACAACAACAATAGCTACAATTAAAATAATTAGCCCTATCATTGCGCCCACTCCTTAACCTGCTGTGTACTTTGAAGTGTTACTTTTGGATTAAAGTTAAGCTGCTCTTTTTCAAGCTTAGACAACGCTTTAAGTACCGTTTTAGTTGTATCATCGTCTTGCTTAAAGTACTCACCAACTAAACGTTTTGCTTCACTTAAGGCGCTAAAGAAAATACTCGCCTGTTTACTCATAAGTGCATCTTGTGCCTGAGTTATATTAAGCTTGATTCGTTGATTTATTAAATGGCGCTCTTGATCCGTAAGTAATGGCTCAATAGAAACACCTTCGTGCTGGCGAATAGTAATAAAGCTATCCACAATTTTATTCCAGCTATTACTCAAGTTTTGCTGCCAATCACTTACGTCACCACTTAAAGCATTCTCATCTATTGCAGCTGCTTCTTCAGGTAAATTAACCGCATTAAAAACTAAATTATCAACGTTATTAAGTGCACTGTTTAGCTGTAAATAAATAGCTTCTGTTGCTATTGGTTTGAGGCTATCAAGTGTTTGTATGTCTTGCATAATAGCTTGGCGAACTTCAACTGTTCCTGGGTGCTCACTAAGTAATCCATCTAAGCGTTTTAAAACAGCACTAGTTCCTTGGTAATCTTTTTCAGCCCATAGCTTAAACTCAGCCATACGTTGTAAACTGGTTACTTCTTGTGGGTTTAGAGACGAGCCTTGTTGCTGCGCCTTTTGCAAAGCTGCTTTCAATTCTTGCTGATTTTGAGCTGCACTTTCACTGAGGGCTGTGGCAATTTTTTTCTCACTATTAAACAGCGCTTGCTGTAAATTAGATTGCGCCGATTTAAGTGCTTGCAGCTCTTGAACGAGTAACTTATTTTGCTCGCTTAACTCATTAACGGCTAGGTTTTGCGCCTTACCAGCATTTAGTTTTTGATAAAACTCGTATCCAACACCAGAGGCCACAATTAACGAAATCAAAAGCGCAAGTGCTGCAACCTTACTTACCTTTTGTTTATTTTTGTCTGCCGTATTTTTTGTAGCTGCAGGCTCTTGCTTTGTTGATTTAGCTGAGGCTGTGTTAGCTGTTGTTGGTGTGGCTTTTTCTGCCGTAACTGGCTTTGACTGTTCGCTCATGTTGCTACCTTGCTGATTTATGCAGGTAAACATAGCATCATCGCTAGCCCCTGCTGCAATATGTATATTAGCCAAGCTTACTTGTTGCAGCTTTAAATAAGCGGCTATCCGCTCGCTGGCAACATAAAATTGGCACTGTTGTAACCATTGTAGTTGGTGTGCAGCAAGGCTCTTAAATATAGCATCAACTGCAGCATTACTTGTTATGACTATACCGTGTACATTCTGGCTTTTCCAGTGGTCTGTCCAGTTAGGGGGAATACTCTCTGTGGGTTCACGTTTGTACACAACACAATTATTTAAAAAAGCACCGCGCTCTTTGAGCGTTTTAGCTAACTCAGGGCGGCCACCTTGCCCCTTAACTAACACTATATTGCTGCCATCAACCTCTGCGAGTGATTTAAGCGCAAGCAACCCTTCTGAATCATACTGTTTTGGTAATGCTGCGCGTACACCAAATTGCTCATATATAATGTCGGCTGTTTGTTGCCCAACCGCATAAAATTGAGCTTTAGTATTTATATCGGGTTTTAATTGCGAAAGTGCACTAACTGCATCTTGCGATATAAATATTATTTTATCTGCATTTAACAGCGGACTAAGTTCAGTGCTAGAGGGTGTTAAATACGTTATTTTTAATACCGGAAACAAAGACGCCTGATAACCCGCCTGCTCAAGTTGCTGAGCAAGGGCTGCGCCTTTTCCTTCGGGCCGAGTTATCAGAATATGTGTCATTTATGCGTCTCTATAAACTTCAGCTAATATTTTATCTGCACCTTGAGCTAGTAATTTTTTAGCAAGCTCAATACCTAATTTTTCTGCGTCATTTACATGACCTGTTACTTCGTCACGTAAAATTTCACTGCCATCCACAGCGCCAACTAAACCACGTAAATGTACTTGCTCGCCATCAACTAATGCATAAGCACCAATAGGAACTTGGCAGCCACCTTCTAAATAGCGGTTCATAGAGCGCTCTGCGTTTACGCGAATACGTGTTTGTGTATGCTCAAGTGGTGCAAGTAATGCTTTTGTTACTTCATCATCAATACGACACTCAATACCTACAGCACCTTGACCATTTGCTGGTAATGACACTTCTGGCTCAATGTAATCAGCAATACGCGACTCCATTTCTAAGCGAATAAGCCCCGCTGCCGCTAAAATAATAGCATCGTATTGGCCGTCATCTAATTTACCTAAACGCGTATTTACATTGCCGCGTAAATCACGAATATCTAAATCAGGGCGAAGCGCTTTAATTTGACACTGACGACGTAAGCTCGAAGTACCAACAATAGCGCCCTGTGGTAACTCGCCTAAATTAGCAAAGTTATTTGATACAAACGCATCACGCGGATCCTCACGCTCACAAATAGTATGTAGTTCCAATCCTTCTGGGAACTCTACTGGCACGTCTTTCATAGAATGCACGGCAATATCAGCGCGACCATCTAACATAGCTTGCTCTAGCTCTTTAACAAATAAGCCTTTACCGCCAATTTTAGCCAATGGCGTATCTAAAATTATATCCCCTTGCGTCGACATAGGGACTAATTCTACGCACACATCTGCATGAAAACGCTCAAGCTCTGCTTTCACAAATTCGGCCTGCCAAAGTGCTAAGGCGCTTTTACGCGTTGCGATACGTACTAATTTTGTTTTTTCTGTCATAAGGGTATCCAATTAATTACTGCGTTTAGCTAGTTTTAGTCTGCTAAAATTCTAAATTCTTTTTGAGCTATCAAGTTACCTTGCCCATCAACGACATCTACACGCCAGTGACCTGTTTGCGTGGCCATAATATTTTTCGTTGAGTATGTTCTGTAGCGAGTAGAGGTTACATTGAGCGAAATTTCAGCCATCGTAGTGCCCTCAAAAGACCACACATGCTTTACCTGCTGACCTTGTAAGCCTTTAAGTTCACTAAAAAATGATAATGACTCCTCAAACTGACTTAAACGAATGTCAGCAGCAAACACATTAGTAGGCTCACGTCGGCTTACTTTTCGAGTAAGTACTGCACGGCTAATTTTACCCGTGTCTATTTGCGCGCCCAATGCCACACTTGCAACTTGCGCGGTAGGCGAAAAACCTTCAGTGCCACTCAATGCGCCATCATCGTTTTCTAGCTCTAAGAGTAAGTCGCTCTGATTGGCTAGCTCAGCTTCATTTTGAGCTTCTGCGATTTCTTCTTGTACTTCATTATCAATATTTGAGTTTAACTCTATATTAATGCTTTCGCTTTGATCAGTAACAATATCGTTGTTAGCTAATAAAATCGTATTATTATTTACAAGTTCGACTTCGCCTAGTGTTTTACTTGAGATGTTTTTTTGATTTTCGTTTTGCGCAGCTGACAACGGTTCGATACTCGTCTGCGTTATCTCCACAGACTCATCAGGGATATTGTTTACCGATAATTCTGGCTCAACATCCGTTACTTCATCGCTTGTCTGGTTCTCTGCGTTATTACTAAAACTTAAAAAGTGCTCTTGCTCATTTGGATGCTCGCCTTGTTCTGCACTGACTGACGTTGTTAAACCATACACAACAGCTGCAGAGGTCATTAATACCAACATAGCAATACTCACAATACGACGCCAATTCCACTCGTAGCTTACCGTTGGTAAGCTCTCTTGTAGTTCGCGTTTAACATTTGCTTTAATAACTATTTTTTGACTCATATTGACCTCAGCGATTCCAAAATTAACTTAAACGAGCAACCAACCATTGGCGAATAGCTTGCAGTTCTTCTGCGCAAACTTGATGAGCCATCGGATATTCTTGCCAGCTTACATCCATGTTATGTGCTGTTAATACTTCAAACGCACTTTTACCTGCGCTATAAGGTACAACATTATCTTGACTACCATGCGCCATAAATACATTTAAATCGGTATGTTTTGCTTCATCAGCAAATTTTTGTGGCACACACATATAAGTAGAAAGCGCCATAACACCGCCAAGCTTTTGCTCAAAGCGCGGCGCTAAATGCAGCGACACAACACCACCTTGAGAAAAACCAGCTAAAATAATTTTATTAGCAGGTATGCCATTTGCTATTTCTGTGTTGATTAATTCTTCTACTTTAGCAGCCGAATCTCTCACACCTTGCTCATCAGCGCGTTTATCTAACTCTATAGATTTAATATCGTACCAAGAGCGCATTTCCATACCACCATTTATGGTGACCGGTTGCACTGGCGCATGCGGAAAAATAAACCGTATACCAAGCTCGCTTGGTAGGTTTAATTGCGGTGCTACTGGTGCAAAACCATCACCAGAGTCGCCTAAGCCATGTAACCAAATAACGGTCGCTTTGTGCTCACCTTGGGCTGGGTATTCTACAAATTCTAAACTCATAGTGTTGATTGCCATTTAACTTCTTGGCCAGCTTGGCGCGTTGACGCTTCATTAATAAATGCCCAAAATTCAGCGCCAGAGCGATTATCAATCCATAACCCATCGCGCATTTCAAAATGATGTCCGTTAAACTTAGTTGCAACCCATACTTGATGAAGAGGTGCTTGCTTATTGATCACTATTTTACTTTTATCAGGAAAAATAATTTCTAAAATACCTTGTGCCGATTCGTAGTCTAAATCAGCTTCGCAATCATCAACCTGCTCTTCAATAGTGAACATAAGAGCTTCGGCTAATTGGTGATATTCGTGTTCAGTCATTGTTATTTCCTTTGCAGGCGAGCCGCCTAATATTGGGTACGTTTTAGCTTTAAAAATGTGCAGCTAGTGTAACAGGAATAAAATCATCCGCGAATAGCTGCATTTTTTAGATATTCTGTTACTCTGCGATTATAAAGCCAGCAACCGTATTAATCTAATGAAAGCGACACATACCTTACAATTAAAAAGACTATTAATAAGCACTGTACTGTTAAGCGCCTTAGCTGGCTGCGGACAAAGCGGTCCGTTATATTTACCAGAGCCACAAACAGAGCAAAACCAACCTCAAAATACAGCTCAGCCAGCCACTACCGCAGAGCAAGCCAAAGCACAGCAAAGTCAGGAGCAATAAATGGATTATTTTAATTACAAAAACAACCAATTATTTGCCGAAGACGTCAGTGTGGCAAGCATAGCGCAGCAATACGGTACGCCATGTTATGTTTACTCGCGTGCTACATTTGAGCGCCATTACTTAGCGTTTGCTAACGCCACTAAAAATCACAAAAGCCTAGTATGTTACGCTGTAAAAGCAAACTCAAATATTGCCGTACTTAATATATTAGCGCGCTTAGGTTCGGGTTTCGATATTGTATCCAAAGGCGAACTTGCGCGTGTAATTAAAGCAGGTGGCGACGCCTCTAAAGTGGTTTTTTCAGGCGTGGCTAAAACGTCTGACGAAATAGCGTATGCATTAAAGCTGGGTATTAAATGTTTTAACGTTGAATCTGCCTCTGAGCTTGAACGTATTTCTGAAGTGGCTTGCGAGCTTAACCTAGAAGCGCCTATTTCTATTCGCGTAAACCCCGATATAGATGCAAAAACACATCCGTATATTTCTACCGGTTTAAAAGAGAATAAATTTGGTATTGATATTCAAACAGCAGTGAGTGTTTATCAACAAGCAGCGGCTTTACCTGGTTTAAAAGTAATTGGTGTCGATTGTCATATTGGCTCTCAATTAACGCAAGTCAGACCTTTTTTAGAAGCCCTTGATAAACTAATGGCGCTTATTGATGAGCTAAAAACTAACGGTATTGAGCTAACTCATTTAGATATTGGTGGCGGTTTAGGCGTACCGTACAACAACGAGCAACCACCGCACCCAAGTGAATATGCAGCGCAAGTTACCGAGCGCTTAGCTAATTACAAACACCTTGAACTAATTTTTGAACCAGGGCGCGCTATTGCAGCTAACGCAGGTATTTTAGTTACTCAAGTTGAATTTATTAAACAAAACCAAGACAAATTTTTTGCCATTGTCGATGCTGGTATGAACGATATGCTTCGCCCTGCGCTTTATCAAGCGTGGCAAAAAATCATTCCGGTATCCGTGCGCGATGACGAAACACCTACTCACAACTTTGATATTGTGGGGCCGGTGTGCGAAACCGGCGACTTTTTAGGAAAAGACCGCGAACTTGCCCTAAAACAAGGCGATTTACTCGCACAAAGAAGTGCGGGGGCATATGGCTTTACCATGAGCTCAAACTACAACTCGCGCCCGCGTGTTGCAGAAATAATGGTAGATGGTCAGCAGCAGCATCTTATTCGCGAACGCGAAACTATTGAAAGCCTTTATCAAGGTGAGAAAGTTTTACCATAAACGTTTTTGTCTACTAGCTGCTCTGTGGCATGATTAGCACAGAGCAAAACCGAATTAGAGCGCTATGTTAGTTAATTTTTCCAAAATGCACGGCTTAGGCAACGACTTTGTTGTGATTGATAACATTACACAAAATGTTTTTTTGTCGCGAGATCAAATCAAAAAACTGGCAGATCGCCATTTTGGCATTGGCTTTGACCAATTACTGATGGTTGAAGCGCCGTACTCTCCCGATCTCGACTTTCATTATCGAATTTTTAATGCCGACGGTACCGAAGTAGAGCAATGCGGCAACGGCGCACGCTGTTTTGCCCGTTTTGTACGTATGAAAGGCCTTACTAACAAGCACAAAATTAGTGTATCGACCAAGTCGGGCAACTTAACGCTCTACATAGAAAAAGACGGTCAAGTAACGGTTAACATGGGCCATCCTAATTTTGAGCCAAGTAAAATCCCTTTAAAAGCCAGCAAGCGTGAGCTTACTTATATTATTAGAACGCAAGAGCACACGGTATTTAGTGGCGCGGTATCTATGGGTAATCCGCATTGTGTGCTGGAAGTTGACGATATCACTACCGCCCAAGTTGATATATTGGGTCCATTGCTTGAAAACCATGAACGCTTTCCGCAAAAAGCGAACATTGGCTTTATGCAGGTTGTATCGCAAGAGCACATTAAATTAAGAGTTTGGGAGCGCGGCGTTAACGAAACCCTAGCGTGTGGAACTGGCGCGTGTGCAGCAATGGTTATTGGTCATATTCAAAATAAATTATCAACAACCGTTCAAGTCGATTTGCCAGGTGGAAGTTTGCAAGTGCGCTGGAGTGGCGAAGGTCACCCAGTACGTATGACAGGCCCAGCAGAGCATGTATTCGATGGACAAGTCGCGCTATGACCGAGCTAAATAAAGAGCAAGTTATTGATTACTTGCAGCAACACCCTGATTTTTTAATTCAGCATCCAGAACTACTAGTCCAACTTGAACTGCAGCAGCAAACTCAAGGTGCAACATCGCTAGTACATATTCAACAACGCCAGCTACGCGAGCGTAATACGCTTTTAAAAAACCAAATAGAGACCATGAGCCAACACGCTACTCAAAACGAGTTTGTTTATCGCTTATTTAGTCAATGTCATCGCCAGCTTTGGAGTAACTACGACTTCAATACATTAGCAAGTAACTTACAAAATATTATTTGCACAAACCCAACAATAAGCAATTGTAAATTATTAAAGTACAACAAAAATTATGATGAACTGATTGCTCACCGCCTAACTAATTCAAGCCATTATTTAGGCCGCATAGATCAACAAGAAAGCCTGTTGTTATTTAATGAAACAACACAATCAACGGCTATTTACTTAATTGGAGAGGCTGTAAACCCAATCGCCATATTGGCTTTTGGTAGCAATAATGCTAACCATTTTGAGCCCACACAAGATAATTTATTTGCTCTCGATTTTGTACGTTCATTACAACTACGTTTACTTGAACTAGCATGAGTGAAGACCCGCCTAACATTACCCAATTAAGCGACAATTGGCGCACACCCATAATGCTATTTAGCGACTATTTAAAGTTTGAAAAACAATATTCAGCGCACACAGTTAATCAATACGTAAGCCAGCTTAGCTTTGCAGCTCTTTATTTTAACAAATTATGTGATGACTGGTTTGGCGTGCAAGGCGAGCATATTCGTCGCTACAGCATGGCACTGCGTTCAAAACAATTAAGTGGCCGTACTATTAGCTTAAAGCTCAGCTGCATTCGCAGTTTGTATAAGTTTTTAAAAGCAAAAAACATTGCCGAGCAATCGCATTACCATAATCCGGCAGTGGGTATAAAAGGCCCTAAGTTTGCAAAGCTTTTACCTAAAAACCTCGATGTAGATCAAATGGCACGCTTGCTCGAAATACCCGACGACGAACCTCTCGCTATTAGAGATAAAGCAATGATGGAGTTGATGTATTCATCAGGGCTGCGTATAAGCGAGTTAGTTGGCGCTAACATGCAAGATATTAGCGCTGCCAATGGCGAAATTTTAGTGCGTGGTAAAGGCAATAAAGAGCGGTTAATTCCGGTGGGTAAAAAAGCGTTAGACGCATTAAAAAAATGGCTCACAATACGCCCTCAGTTTACAAAGCCCGATGAAATAGCCGTTTTTTTAAGTAGCCAAAAAAATCGTATTTCGATTCGCCAAGTACGCCTGCGTATGCAAGAGTGGGGAATAAAACAAGGCATTAGCTCGCAGGTTCATCCGCATAAGCTGCGCCACTCGTTCGCGTCACATATTTTAGAATCATCTGGTGATTTACGCGCTGTGCAAGAATTACTAGGGCACAGCAGTTTGTCGGCTACACAAGTGTATACACATTTAGATTTTCAACATTTAGCCAAGGTGTACGACAACACTCACCCTCGTGCAAAAAAACGAACTGATTAGGTAAATAAAAATGATCCGATTTAATCGTGCTATTAAGCCATTTTCTGTCATGAGCTTTGATTTAGACGACACTCTTTACAACAATCACCCCATTATAAAAGCAGCGGTTAAAGCGCAGCAAGATTATTTAAATGCGCTCCCTAGCTACTTAGCCCAAGGCCCAAAATACTGGCAACAATGCCGCAATGAGGCCGTAGTACAGTTACCTGAACTTGCTAATAACGTCACTAAATGGCGCCAACATACATTGCGCTTAGCCCTTTCTAAACTAGATTTGAATGAGGAAGAGGTAGAGCATCATGCCGATGCTGCCTACAAAGCCTTTGCCGATGCGCGCAGTAAAATAGTGGTAACCGATGACGTACTAAAGCTGCTAGATAACTTAGCCCAGCACTTTACGCTGGTTGCTATAACTAATGGTAATGTTGAAATTGAACGCTTTAACTTACACAATAAATTTTCGCTCGTGTTACAAGCCGGTATGCACGGTAAAGCAAAACCTCACAACACCTTATTTGATAAAGCCGCCGAGCACTTAAACGTTGCTAAAAGTGAAATTTTACACATTGGCGATAGCCTAGATACCGACGTACAAGGCGCAAATAATGCCGGTTGCCAATCGGTATGGTTAAACGATCAAGACGCCAATTATGCTTATAAAGGGCTAGCTGATATTGAAATAGCCAATATTCATGCCCTAACGCACTTTATTAAATAATACCAATTGCATTAAATAAGAGGTCACAATGAGCCACTATACCAAGCCAATTACCTTGTTATTAATTGGCTCACTTAGCCTTAACGCTTATTTATTGTGGCCGCAGCCCGCGCCAACCAAAGTACAAAAAACGCAAGGTACTGAAAAAAGCATATCGCCTAAACAGCAAAATACGCTATTAAATACGGCAAAGCAGCAGTTTAAAAAACACCAATTTGAAGCCGCACTTAGTAGCTATCAACAACTCAAAAGCAGCAATCCAGAAATCGCAATAAACCTTTATTCATCGTGGCTAGTGCAGCTTAAAACATGGCTAAATAGCAATTTATTACTCAGCGAATCATTTCTCAATGCGCTATTAAATAACAACCCTTATAACGTAGAGTTACTTAATTTACAGGTTGAGTATTTAAAAAATAGCGAGCAAACACAAAATGCCATTATTGCTTTATTTGAGCTTAATTCATTACTGCCTGCTGATCAGCAAAGTAACGTAAATACACGTTTAAATACGCTCACTCAAAACGAATTACACACATTAACTGAGCAACAAAATTGGCAAGCTATTATTGAGCAAACACAAATTTGGCTCGACTATAAAAGCGATAACGCACCGTTTTTATATCCGCTTGCGTATGCCTACTATCAGCAAGGCGATTTAATTAGCGCACAAGCAACCCTTGATCGAATGCCAAACCAGCACAATCTGAAAAGCCAAGTGCAAACACTGCAAGCTATGATCAATAAAGCACAATCGCAAGACGACTTCGTTGCTTTAACGCCTTACGGCGCGCACTACTTAATAAACACCGAAATAAATAATAATCTATCGACCGAATTAATGATTGATACAGGCGCAAGCATAACCTCGCTACCTACTAGTATAATTGAGCAAATTTCGCCACAACCCTTATATTTAGGCGATGTAACGGTCAACACAGCTAATGGTCAAATTGTTGTAAAGCGTTATCAAATTGAATCGTTTAGAGTGGGCTCGCAAATTATTTATGGTTTTGAAGTGTTGAGCATTGAAAACACACGTGGGCAAGGTTTGCTAGGAATGAACTTTTTATCGCGATTTAAATTCAATATAAATCAGCAAACAGATGAGCTAGAGTTGAGCGCTAAATAATTAAAAATCCAAAGGTAACACATGACACTAAATAACTATTTAAAAGCACTTGCTGAAAACCCAAAAAGTATTCAATTTACCGATACAATGGCGGTGATAGAAGCAAATTACGACTTTACTGCATGTGGCTTTAATAACCATGGATTACTTAGCGCTGCGAGTGAGAACAACGGCTCGTGTAAAATTTTTGCGTTTGCTAAATTAAACGATTTAAGTAAACAAAATACGTTGGATTGTTTTGGTAAGTTTTACCGAGAAGACGTACTGCAAAACCCTAAAGGGGATGATCACCTAAATATTCGCACCTTTATGTTAGCACCAGAGACAACACCTTTTTTAGGTATTACCTTTGAAGGCGAGCCACTAAAAGAAAAATAGCCAGCAAAAATTAAAGTGGCTTTTCCATAAAGTAACGCGTACCTGAGCGTGGGTAATTATTAAGTTGATACTTAACACTATAACCGCGCTTTTCGTAAAAAGGTTTTGCTTGAAAATCAAGTGTGTCAAGCTGAGCAGTTGTTGCTCCTAGCTCAATAGCAGCTTGCTCAAGTGCCGTTAGCAATTTATCTGCAAGCCCTTTACCTCGCGCAATATCGCTACACCAAAGCCAGTTAATCATTAGCCAATTACCAAACACACACCCACTAATACCGGCAACAAGCTCGCCTTGCTCATCAGTAAATTTATAGCCTAGTGGCAGCCTTTGCACATCAAAATGCTGGGCGTTAAATTCAACCATTTGCGCGCGAAGCGCTACGTTTAACGCATCAGTATTATCTGCTGTTAATTGATACATTTATCGCCCTTAAAAAGCAGATACTAGCAAACTAGCTCAATCAAAACAGATTATTTTTTCCAAATGGGACTTCAAGCATATTACTGGCTGTTTTTTCGGGTTGACCGCACATTTCATCGTAAGCACTTGTATGGCGTAGCATCATTTGTACATAGGCTATTTTTTCAAAACGCTTTTGAATATGCAGTGGGCTTAGTGCTTTTATAAACTCACCATTTTCCTCTGTCACATAGTATTCGACATTATTTATAATTACAGAGACTTGGTATAATGCCATTTCAAGAGAATGCGCAACCACCTTTTGTAATGGCTCATGTTTTTTTAATTCTGAGAATTTCATACCCATAACAACCACCTTTTTTAAAAGTAACCTCATAGATACGCAGCTTTGCTATAATCGCGATCAAATTTTTATTAGCCGCTGGCATCACACGTTATGAGCACAAAAATCCGACTCGCTAAATATATTGCCCATGCAGGTATTTGTTCTCGTAAACAGGCATCGCGTTTAATTGATGAAGGTGTGGTGACTGTAAATAATCGCCCAGCGAATCATATTGATCACGTTGACGAGCAAGACACGATAATAGTGAACGAAAAAGAAATTAAAGGCGCGGCCGATTTAGTTTATTTTGCGTATCACAAGCCGGTAGGCATTGACTGCAAATTAAATATTGATGACCCTGCCAGCCTTATTCACCACTTGCCTACACTTACCCGTGTTTACCCTATTGGTCGATTAGATAAAGACTCTCGTGGTTTGCTTATTTTGACCAACGATGGGGATTTTTGTAACCAACTAATACATCCTGATTTCCACCAGCCTAAACATTATTTAGTCACCGTAAATAAGCCTTTAGACGATGCTTTTTGTGACAAAATGGCAGCAGGCGTACCCGTTGATAAACACATAACCCTGCCTTGTGAAGTAAATAAAATAGCCAGTAATCAGTTTAGTATTGTTTTAAAACAAGGGCTAAACAGGCAAATACGTAAAATGGCGCATTACTGCGGATACAAAGTTATTGATTTATATAGATCGCAATTTAGTGACCTCACCCTTTCAAAACTAAACCTACCTGAAAACCAATATATACAAATTAATAAAACCGACATTTCAAAAATCTAATACCAAGTCACTTAACTACATATCAAAAAGTTAAAAATAAACTTGCAATTATAGATTACAGGTGTAGTCTTTAATTAAGGATTACATTTGTAGGCAATAGCATGATTGAGTTATCAAAAGCAGAGTTTGACGTGCTCGACGCACTTTGGATTAACTACCCCGCCACCGCGAGCCAAATAATTGAGCGCTTAAGCGACGATAAGCAATGGCACGAAAAAACCATTAAAACCCTGCTAGGTCGACTAGTAAAAAAAGGCGCACTTACATTTGAAAAAGAAGGTCGCCAGTATATTTATACTCCCTGTATGGAGCGCGCCGACTACACCCTAAAAGAAAGCCAAAACTTTGTTGAGCGATTTTTTAGTGGGCGTATTGCGCCACTTGTGAGTGGATTTGCTAAATCGGAGCAGCTTTCTCAGCAAGATATAAACGAGCTTAAAAAAGTTATAGATGACTGGGAAAAAAACCAAAAGTAAGGGATTAACATGGTTATTCAAACAGGGTTTAATTGGTTGATTGAGCAGCAACTACTATTAAGTATTTTGTTTTGTGGATTTATTTTACTCGAGCGATTTGCTTTAAAAGCCCTTGGCTCGCGATTTGTATATAAATTAGCATGGCTATTACCTGCAGCATTGGTTATTGCTAATTTACCAAACGCAATTAAACCACTGCAAAACAGTAATATTAGTCACTACTTAATCACCCCCAACCAACCTTTTACAAACGAGGTAGGTATTAGCTGGGCGCTCATGTATGCACTTATTACTGCTGGGTTATTAATAGCTAGCTTTATTACGCATACCCGCTTTGTTAAAAGCCTGCAGTTAACTGAGTTAACCCAATTTGAAGGCACTCTTACCGCTGATGTTAAAACTTACACCAGTCAACATGTAGCCACGCCAATGGTGATCGGGATTTTAAACAGCAAGCTAGTGTTACCGAGTAACTATAATGCGCAATTCGATAAAGCCACATTAGCGCTTATTTTAGAGCACGAAAACGTACACATTAAACGCAAAGACAACCTAACAAACGCACTTATATTACTGCCTACTATTTTACTTTGGTTTAACCCACTAGCTTGGGCTTGTTACGCAAGCATGCGCCGTCTACAAGAGCTGACTTGTGATGAACGGGTACTTGCCAATAAAACCACACAACAACACATTTTATACAGCAAAGCCTTAATAAGCTGTGCGGCAAATGCGCCCACAGGACTTATGGCTTATTCACACTACGGAGATAAAAAAACGATGTTACAACGACTTACTAATATAAAACACAGCGGAAAACATTCAAAGTTTGCTAAAGGTGGCTTATTACTTGTAGCAGCAAGTATGCTAAGTGGATTGGCGATTGCAAAGCAACCAGAGGCAATGACTAAAGAGGATCACATTTCACCGACAATGCGTATTGAACCCCTTTATCCGAAACAAGCAGCTCAACAAGGCATCAGTGGCTCAGTGGTATTAAAGTACGATATAACTCCCAATGGTGAAACCGCTAATGTTTCTGTTGTTAGTGCAAAGCCTGAAGCCATATTTGACCGTGAAGCTAAAAAGGCGCTAAGACAGTGGCAATATAAACCCTCATCAATGGGTTATCAAAACGTACTTGTACAGCTCGATTTTGCAATAAACAATGAAGTTGCTAATACCGATTTAATAGAGCGAATTAAAGTATCGCACTAACTTTATTAGATTTTTCAAGACTACAAAGCAAGCGCCCTTTTAGGCTGCTTGCTTTGTGGTTTTACGCTATAAAGTTATAAGCTCACCACAATCATGGCAATGGCTGACCCCAAACCAATAAACCACATAATTGAGCGAATAATATCAAGATTTAAGTAATAAAAAACACAAAATAAAACACGTGCAATAATATGTGTCATGGCAAGGGTTTCAGTCACTGCATTTGCATTGTTAGTACCTAAAACTACCGCAAGCGCGACCGCAAAAACAGCTAGCGATTCAAAGCAATTTTGATGAGCTGCCAAAGCACGTGCTCCCAAACCGATTAATTGAGTTTGTTGTTGTCGAGGATGTTTATTATCGTATCCGCCGAGTTTATTTAACTCAATTACGGCAGGGATTCTAGCAATGTATGGCATTAGTACAGCCAATAAAGCACAAACAATTAAAATAGTCATAGTGGTATTCTGAGTTATTGTTAATTAGATAAAATAACACAACCAATGTAAAAAAGCCGCCAGATGCGTTTTATGGCAAACTCTAGCGGCTAGCAATAACATCAGGCTTACTATAACTAAATTTATCTTCAATCTTGTGCGACATAATGTCGCAGATGATGAATATTCAATATCACGGTTAATGCATCGCTTTACTTCTCAAAGCTTGTTAACTTTACTGCCTTACATTTTAACGATGACGACCATGACCTGGATATTTTTCACTTTTTTAGCCGCCTTCATGCAAGCCTGGCGTAATGCCCTGCAAAGTAAATTAAGTAACGATGTGAGTGTTGCTGGCGTAACCCTCTCTCGCTTTATTATCGCAGGCCCTATTGCTGGCGTGTATTTATATGGTTTGTATCAATATCAAGATACCGCCATGCCTACGTTTAATAATGCCTTTTGGGCATTTATTGTAGGCGCAAGTGTGATGCAAATACTTGCCACTGGTTTAATGGTTAAGCTATTTAAAATGAATAATTACGCCGTAGGTGCTGGGCTTGCCAAAAGCGAGGCGTTAGTAGCTGCCATTTTAGGCGTATTATTTTTTGGCTCGGCACTTTCTTTACTCGGTTGGCTTGGTGTGTTTTTTGGCGCTATTGCCGTATTGCTACTCAGCGGCATAACAAGCGTTAAACACTTTAATGCTAAAACAGCATTACTAGGACTGGCTTGTGGTACTTGCTTTGCACTTACCTCGCTGTGGGTACGTGAAGCGAGCTTAAACTCAGGATTACTATTTCCTCACTCAGCTGCTTGGGTTTTGCTGTTTGTAATTAGCCTACAAACACTAATACTACTGGGCTATTTATTATTAAAAGAGCCGCAAACACTTAGTAAACTGTGGCAATACAAAGGCACTACAGCCGCAATTAGTGTTTTTAGTTGTGTCGGTTCTATTGGCTGGTTTAGTGCAATGAGCTTACAGCACGTTGCTTACGTTAAAACACTTGGACAGGTTGAAGTGTTTTTTACCATGCTAATTGCTGTGCTTTGGCTAAAACAACCGCTTAAAAAGCAAGACACCGCAGGCTTAATCCTCATAGCCATTGCCGCTGTTTTGGTTATGTTGCCGAATTAAGGGCACAAAAAAGCGCAGGCTTTTATACCTGCGCTGTTATAATTTTTTATAGCTTTAAGAACTGATTCTAAGAGCTGATTTTTAGTGTTATCACACCACTAATAATCATTAATACTCCCGCAATACGACCAAATGTAGCGGCATCGTTATAAAACAATATCCCCACCAAAAACGTACCTGCAGCGCCAATACCTGTCCATACGGCGTATGATGTGCCCATTGATATTTGCTTTTGCGCAAGCCACAACATAAAGCCACTAGCGACCATAAATGCCACAGCTATTGCTATACCCTGCCAGCGAGTATCATCGTTTTGCGAAATTTTTAAACCTATCGGCCAGCCAATTTCAAGTAACCCAGCAATAATTAAGTACACCCACGCCATTAAACGTCTCTCTTTTTCAAAATAACTTCGTATAAATCTTCGCGGCGATCTTTTAAGTTACGCACAGTGCCTTCGCTGTGAAGAATTTTAAGTTTATCCATATCAAGGTCACTAAATAATAGCATTTCGGTGTTTGGCGTGGCTTCGTTAAGTGTTGCATCGTGCGGGAACGAAAAGTCCGATGGCGTTAATACAGCTGATTGCGAATACTGCACATCAAGGCTTTCTACTTGTGGTAAGTTACCTACCGAGCCTGCAATAACCACATAACATTCGTTTTCTATTGCACGCGCTTGTGCACAATGGCGCACACGTAAATAACTATTTTTGGTATCGGTCCAAAATGGCACAAACAAAATATCTAAACCTTGTTTGGCCAATATGCGTGAAAGCTCAGGAAACTCTACGTCATAACAAATTTGAATACCTACACGACCGGCATCGGTATCAAACACGGCAATTTTATCGCCGCCTTGAATAACCCAATCGTTTTGCTCATGCGGGGTAATATGTATTTTACGTTGCTCGTCTATTTTACCGCTGCGGTGGCATAAATAACTCACGTTATAAATTTTATCATCCTCGGCAAGTGGCATAGAGCCGGTAATAATATTGGCGTTGTATTCTATTGCCATACGCGACATCGCGTTTTTAAATGTTTCGGTATATTCAGCTAAATAACGAATTGCTTCAGTTTGGTTGCTTTGATTTCCTAAGCCCATTAATGGCGCGTTAAAAAACTCAGGGAAGAGTATAAAATCACTTTTGTAGTCAGATACGGTATCTACAAAGTATTCAACCTGCTTTAGCATTTCTTCAACCGATTCAACACAACGCATTTGCCATTGCACTGCACCTACGCGCACTATCGATTTAGTTGACTCAAGTACCGTGTCGGTTGGCTCATACATAATGTTATTCCACTCAAGTAAAGTGGCGTAACCAACTGACTCTTGATCCTCTGGTAAGTACTTTTTAAGCAAACGCTTTACCTGAAAATCGTTAGATAACTGAAAACTTAAAATAGGATCGTATAGCTCTCTCTGATCTACTTTTGCAATGTATTCCATTGGCGTCATTTCATTACTGTGATTGTAATAACGCGGAATACGCCCACCCGCTAAAATAGCGCGTAGGTTATATTGGCGGCACAGTTCTTTACGGGCATCATAAAGGCGACGACCTAAGCGCATGCCTCTGTGAGTTTCGCTAATGGCAACATCTAAGCCGTATAGCGCATCGCCATCGGTATCGCTAAATACACGGTCGTGACCATCTGCAATGTCTTCGTATGTATGCGGGTTTGAAAAACGTGTGTAATCAACTTGTACGCTCAGCGCTAAGCCCACCAGCACGCCGTCATCTACAATACCTATTTGCCCTTCAGGAAATTGGTCTATTAATCTAAAAATGGTATGACTTGGCCACGCACCACCTAAGTCGGGATACGCTTGATCCATCAAGGTTTTAATTTGCGGATATTGCTCTCTGGTTAAGTTACAAATTTCAAGATGGGTTTTTTCTGCCGACATACACAACTCCTTTAGGCATAAGAAAATAAAAAGCCGAATGCACGCTCGATTAAATCAAGAATACACTCAGCTTTGTATCATGTTTTTTACTTTAGATGTACTACTTTAAACTGCGATAAAAAAGTGTGGTTACTTTCTCTTTTGGTAACCACCCTGCGTATTCAAGACCAAGTTCTGCCAAAGGATCGGCTTTAAGTACTTGCTCTAAGCTTGCATTATTTTGCATTGCTTTTAGCATTACGTCTTTCGCGTTTTGAACTAGCTTACCATACGCTATCAGTCCTGAACGGTCACTTACCTTACCGTGTCCTGGTATTACTTTAGTGTTGTCGTCAATTTGATTAACTACATCGTTTACTGCTGCTAAAATACCATCAACGCTGCCGCCGCTATCTACATCAACAAACGGTAAGCTGCCAAAATTAAAGTAAATGTCGCCCATGTGCACTATGTTGTCGTTACTGAAAAAGATAACTGAGTCGCCATCGGTGTGTGCATGTTCATAATGCACCACATGGGCGTGTTCGTTATTAAAATGCAATTTTAAATCGTGACCAAAGCTAATGCGGGGTAAAAAATCGGACCCTTCTCCATGCTTTTCTTTTAAGCGTTTATGTACGTTGTCGTGCGCTATAACGTGCGCGCCCGCTTTAGCAAAGTTCTCGTTGCCACCGGTATGATCGCCATGATGGTGCGTATTAATAACAAACTCTGCGCTACCTGGTTTTAAATCGCTAATGGTTTTTTTGATGTTGTCTGATAACTTGGCAAACTGATCATCAATAATATATATGCCATCATCGCCTACACTTGCTGCAATATTACCGCCTTGCCCAAATAGTACGTATACATGGTCACTTAATTTTTGTGCTGTTACTGGACCTTCATCTGCTTGCACTGCTGTACTTAGTAATAAACCTGTTATTAATGCGGGTAATATTTTTTTCATTTTAGTTCTCTGTTGTTTTATTAGTAATTATATAGAACGTGTTTAGCTATACTTTAGTTCATTGCGCAGGCTCTATTACTATTTGATGTATTAATTCTTGCGGCAATAAAGGTGTATGTTTGCCCTCAACGTAATCACTAAAACCCGCTCTATAAAATTCAGATAATGGATGCCCCGATTGCCCACCAGGAATAGCCATAATTGCATGCTCTAAATGCCCAGGTTGAGCAATAAAGCGTTGCGATGCGCCAAAACTACGCCCTTGTACAGCAGGCATGTAACTATCACCAAAACCCGTAGCTGTAGGCATATTTAATAACTTAGCAAGTAACGGCATTTGCTTTGCAAATGGATGCTCTATCACTAACTCATTTACCTTGCCCCACTGCCAGCTTTGTACGTTATTGCCAAATTGTTCTGTAAGCTTAGTGATAGTTTGGCTAAATGCACCGTGTAATTGTGCATCCCAGCTCTTAAATTGTGGGTTTATCCATGTGTTGGGTTTGTTGTTAATAAGCTGCCAAACTGCGGGCTCTAAATCTCGTTTTACGTATTTAAGTGTGCCTTGTTGTTTATTTAATTCGTCTTCCATATTACTAAATAAAATATTAATCACTTCATCGCGGTAGCGCTTAACTAAGGTATACCCTATGGAGTTTGAACATGCACATTGCTGCCAATTTTCGAGTTCTGTTATATATTGCTGATTTTTAGTTGTATCGGTTTTTAATTGCTTTAATAGCAGAGCATGCCAAGGCATTAAAAAGCGAGCTTGATTATCAAGTTGTAATGCGTAAAAGTCGCTCTCAGCAAATGTTTGTTTTTCAAATAATCTATCGCGAATTTGACTTGAACGCGCACCGAGTGCATAACCACCATTACCAAAACGCGCGTTATCTTCAGCCGATACCACGCGAGAATTACCAGTCCATAATCGCCCACTTTGTGGATTTTTAACAAAGGGCCGTTGTAATTCGTTTTGCTGCCAAAGCACGCTGTAATCATCGGCATTTACGCCAAGCTCACTTGGTGTTTTACGAGCCGGTATACCACCGATATTTTTCCACGCGGCGCTACCTTGGCTGTCTACCACCATTAAATTTTGCACCGGAATGCCCACATCGCTTGCTACAGCAAGTGCATCATCTACTGTTTTGGCTTGTTCTAACTTCACTAGCTGCATATTAACGGCATAAGATTGATGTGCAGTCCAGCTAAGTGCGTAAGGCTTTTCGTTAATGTATTTTACAGGGCCATATTCACTGAGTATTAATGAGTAGTTTTCGACCTCCCCACCGGGTAATGCAATCGATTCATCAACTTGCCATGTTTTACGCTCGTCATTTAAAGCAATCCAATCGGCAGTATCTAAATAGCCATTCGTAAATCCCCATGCAATATTATTGTTTGTGCCCACTACAATGGCAGGTGCGCCTGGCAGCGATACACCAGTTACTTGGGTAGGCGCTCCATTTTGCATGTAATTTAGCTGTGTTCTGTACCAAATTACAGGCACTGCCATCGATAAATGCATATCATCCGACACCATACCTGCGCCTGTTTTAGTCAGCGTTCCCGTGACTGCCCAGTTATTACTGCCGCGCTCTTGATTGGCTTCAATACTTTTAACTGTGTGTTGTGTTTGAGTGGGCAAAGTAGGTATGCCGCCGCTATAAGGCGCTAATCTACTGCCATTAAGCGCGGCTTGGTACTTACTTGGTTGCGTTAAAAAATCAACCATTTGCTTTGTATACGCTTGCTCAATTTGAATGAGTGCTTGGTCGCGCTCAAATGTGGCGCTTTGTAAATCTAGGTACATGCTAAATATCACAAGTAGGCTGTCTTCACTTTGCCATGGCTTTTGTGTTGCACCGGTTAGTAAATACTCAAAGCTCGAATACCCTACTTGCGCTAAACCTTCGTTTACACCTTGAGCGTAACTTTTAAGTAATTGCTTATCTGCCTCTGGCAGCGTTTGTAAAATCATTTGGCTGCGTTTACGTAATTGATGAAAACGCATTTTTTTGTCGAGCCCCAGCGCTGCTTGGCCAAATAATTCACTTAACTCACCTGCGGCATTACGCCTTAGTAAATCCATTTGAAAAAATCGGTCTTGCCCATGTGCATAACCTAAACCATAGGCAGCGTCGTTTCGGCTATTAGCGTTTATTACTGCTTGCCCTAATACATCGCGCGAAATTTTTACAGGCTCTACTACCGCGTTACTACGCCCGCTTCCGTCAAGAGCCGGTAAACTTAAACTAAGTACGCCATAAACAACGGCGGTACTCGCCAACCCTAAAATAACAGTCAATAACAGTAACCATTTGATTAATTTAAACATCGGCCTTTCCTTTGATAATTTTCACCAAGCGTTGAGAGCATATAATAACCACAGTTTTATTAAATAATAATGTTCTTGCTCGCAAAGGGTGAAATAAACATCAAAATCCACGATAATGTCAGCTCCACACATCGTGCAGAACTAGTTGAGATCAATATGACTGAAAAAACATTTATCAAAGGTAAAGACCGCGACCTAGAATCGTCAATCTCTACCATGCAAAACAAGCTTAAAGCCCTAAATATTAATGTTGAAGAAGCGCTTTGGCTTAACCCTGTAGCTAACTGTTATTCGGTTCATATAAAAGACAGCGACTGCGGTGTTATGTTTACCAATGGTAAAGGCGCAACCGACAAAGCCTCTATTGCCTCAGCACTTGGTGAATACTTTGAGCGTTTAAGCTGTAACTACTTTTTTGCAGACTTTTATCTAGGTGAAGAATTTGCTAATGGCGAATTTACTCATTACCCAAGTGAAAAATGGTTTAAAGTTGAAGGCGATGAAGTACCACAAGGTATTATGGATGAAAGCTTATGGGATTACTTTGACCCAGAGCGCGAACTTAACGCATCACACCTTTTTGATTTTAACTCAGGCAATATTGATCGTGGCATTTGTACCCTGCCCTACACTCGCCAACGCGATAACCAAGACGTATACATCCCGGTAAACGTTATTGGTAATATTTTTGTATCTAACGGTATGAGCGCTGGTAACACGAAATTTGAAGCGCGCGTACAAGGTTTATCAGAAGTATTTGAACGCGCGATTAAAAACCGCATCATCGCCGAAGGTATTTGTTTACCAATCGTGCCTGAAGACGTTGTTAAGCAATACCCTAAAATTCACGAAGCGTGTGAAGAACTTCGCAGCCATGGCTTTCATTTACGTATTGCCGATGCATCACTTGGGGGCAAATACCCTGTAATGAGCGTAACGCTTATTAACCCAAC
Organism: Pseudoalteromonas sp. 20-92; assembly: GCF_030847595.1. Taxonomy (NCBI): domain Bacteria; kingdom Pseudomonadati; phylum Pseudomonadota; class Gammaproteobacteria; order Alteromonadales; family Pseudoalteromonadaceae; genus Pseudoalteromonas; species Pseudoalteromonas sp. 20-92. The sequence goes on along the minus strand of NZ_JANJGQ010000009.1, from coordinate 93,545 downwards.
AGATGGTTCTGTATTTGCTTCTTTTGGTGCTCACCCATCATTTGAAGTTGCGCTTGAACGTACCGTGACTGAGTTACTACAAGGTCGTCGTCTTGATCAGCTAGATGTATTCCAACCTGCAACATTTGATAACGATGAAGTAGCAACACCAGAGAACATTGAACTGCACTTTATTGATTCAAGCGGTTTGATTTCGCATGATTTCTTCCGTGCAGAACCTGACTTTGAATTTGTCCATTGGGACTTTAGCGGCACAACAGAGCAAGAATATAACTTCTGTACTGACCTAATTCACAGCATGGATCATGATATCTACATCATGGATTACACGCATCTAAACGTATACGCATGTCGTATTTTAGTACCGGGCATGTCAGACATTTACCCTGTTGATGAGCTTATTTGGCGCAACAACAACGAAGGCGCTAAATTCCGCGAAACCTTCTTATCGCTTGATCAGTACGATGCAGAGCAATGGATGGACATTTACGACAGTCTTGAAGAAGCAGGCCACAGCGATATTATCCGCGCCGCAGAATTTATTGGCCTTGCAACCGATGCCGACACGCCATGGCACACACTGCGCATAGGTGAGCTTAAAGCACACCTATGTTTAGCTGCAGGCAGCGAAGAAGCCATTGATTGGGTTGACTGGATACTTCATACAGGCCAAGTAAACGAAGAGGCAATGCGCCACTTCCGCTGTTTAAAAGCGATTCTTGAAATTAAATATGATGACGAGCGCGAATACGCCGATTACCAAGATGCATTAGGCTTAATGTTTGGTGCTAATAATGTAGCCCTGGCTATAGAAATTGCCGAAGGTGAAAAGCAGTTTAACGGTTTAACTTTTCCTGGTTTATCGCTTGAAGGCTTTAAAAAGCATGCGGCGCTACTTGATGGTTACCGCAAGCTACATGTAGCAAAGCAAAATCATTGGGCGCGTGAAGTTAGCGATGCGTAACTAGTTAAACAACTAATTATAAAAAATAAACGGCGTATTTAAGGGCATGTTGACCTTTCAGGATTAATTTTTTAACCTCGAAAGACCAACAGGCTCTAGCGCTGTTTTCATTTTCGTAATAAATTAGCTATAGTTAATTTGCCTTAATTAACGCCAACATGCAGCTAATGCCACCATCGATTAATAATAAAAAAACGAATGTTCATAACTTTAAGCTGACCTTTTGGCTATCGCTTACATTAACTGTATTGGTTTGTGTGGTACTTGAGCGTATTAACTATAATCGAGCAAAAGACGCCCATCGATTGCAAATCCTCTCCGAAGTAAGCACCTATCGCGCCCAGCTTGAATCGACTTTAGTTTCTAATATCCAACTAGTGCGTGGCTTAGGTGTTGCTGTAGCCGTAGAGCCAAACTTAGAGCAAGAACGCTTTGCACAGATTGCCGCCCCTCTTTTCAATACCTCAAAAGAACTGCGTAATATTGGCGGCGCCCCAAATATGGTTATTCAAATGACTTATCCTTTAAAAGGAAATGAAAAAGCGATAGGTCTTAATTTTTTAAATAACAAAAATCAACGTGCAGATGCAATTAGAGCCCGCGACACAAACACGATCATCATGGCTGGGCCACTCACTTTAGTGCAAGGAGGTGAGGCATTAATAGCCAGAGTCCCTGTATACACCCCTCCTAAAAATGAATTTTGGGGTTTGTTATCAGTTGTGCTCGATATTCAAAAAATTTATACCAACTCTGGAATCTATGAACTTGAAAAGGAGTATCTCGTTGCCATACAAGGTCGCAATGGTTTAGGTAAAAAAGGGGAGTTTTTTTATGGGAACTCAAATATTATTGAACAAAACCCTCTTGAATTCACTTTGAACTTCCAAGGTGGAAGCTGGCAACTATACGTTACCCCAAAGCTCGGTTGGAATCCGCCTCATTCAGCTATTTGGCCATTGCGTTTGGCTATTATTATTATTTGTGGATTACTGACTTGGGCGTTTTTATTCTTTTTAAAAATGCTTAATCGCCAACAACAAAACGAGAAAATGCTCGAAACAATGAGTGATTTAGCACAAATCGGCGCATGGTCATTTAATTTAGAAACTCAGCAAGTGTATTGGTCAGATATGACCAAAAAAATATTCAAATACCCATTAAATACCCAACCTAAGTGGCCAATAGATTTGAGCTACTTTAAAAAAGGCACGAGCAGAGAAACCATTAAACCTTTGATTGAACGTGCTATAAAACACGGCGAAAAATACGAAGTTGAGCTGGAGGTAATGAATGCAGAAGGAGAGTCAATTTGGGTGCTTGTGCATGGTGAGGCAGAGCAAAAAAACGGACGATGTGTAAGAATTTTTGGATCATTGCAGAATATAGATACCCGAAAAAAAGTTGAATTAGAAAGTAGCTCTATAGCGTTGCATAACGAAATTTTAGCCTCGCTTACTATAAATAAATTAATTTTAAACGGCCAGCTAAGCCAATCCAAGGACATAATTACACAATCTATTTGCCAAGCATTTCAAATTGAGCGCGCCAGCATACGGTTTTTTGATAAAGGCAAAAGCCAACTAATTCCATTTGCCGTGCACAGTGAATTGAACTCAGCAGATAAAATAGAGTTACTTTGGCTTAGGAAAAACCTCCCAGACTTTTTTAATACTATTGACCATCAAGCTGTATTTAATGCTTCTGATGTTTTACAAAATTCAACCTTGGCGCCTCTCTCCACACATTATTTACTGCCGTTAGAGATCAAATCTATGCTGTGTGTAATTATACCTGCAGGCAGTGGTGTATTGGGTATTATTTGTGCTGAGCAATGTAGAATTAAACGTAATTGGACTAAAAATGAGGAAAGTTTTTTAATCGCTGTCGCCGCATTGATAGGTAGCCTACATTCTAGCCAGCAACGTATTGAAACTGAACAAGAGCTAGTAACGGCTAAAGAAACAGCAGAACAAGCAGTTGCCGCAAAAAGTGAGTTTTTAGCGAGTATGAGTCACGAAATTCGCACCCCAATGAACGGCGTGCTCGGAATGTTAAATATAATAAAGCAAACCAAATTAGATCAACAACAAGAACACCATATAGAGTTAGCCCAATCTTCTGCTCAATCATTACTTAATATAATTAATGACATTTTAGACTTTTCAAAAATAGAAGCCGGTAAACTCGATATCGACAATGTACAATTTAACTTACCTAAATTATTAGGTGAGGTGGTTGAATCGTTCGCCTTAAAGGTAGAGCAAAACAATACCAAGCTTATTTTAGATGCCACTCAAATTACAGTCAGCGAAATAATTAGCGACCCAAACAGGCTACGTCAAATTTTAAATAACTTGATCGGTAACGCTGTTAAATTCACCTTAAATGGTGAAGTAATAATTGTGGCAAAAATACATGACACAACCAACGGTTCATTTTTACAATGCTCTATTATTGATACTGGTATTGGTATCGACTTTACAAAACAAGCGACATTGTTTAACTCCTTTACACAGGCAGATGCCTCAACAACGCGTCAGTTTGGTGGTACAGGATTAGGCCTTGCGATAGTAAAACAGCTTTGTGAACTCATGAACGGAGAGGTTAGTGTAACCAGCGTGAAAGGCCAAGGCAGCACATTTTCTTTCACAATAAAGATACAACCTCGACTCAGTAAAGAGCAAGATCTACCGAGTCATTTAATTAAAGATAAGCATATTTTAATAATTGATGAATGCAGCTTAAATGCTAATACAGCAAGTAAGCAGCTCTCTGTTTGGGGCGCTAGTGTAGATTGCATCAATGACTATCAACAAATATTGAATTACTCACATAATGAGGTTCAAAATACTGATGCCATTTTAATTGATTACTACTTTTTTGAAAAAGCGTCGCCAGAATGCATTACTGCTCTAAAAGGATTTATAAATATACAAGGCTGTAAATTAGTAATAATGGCACCTATGAGCTACTCAAAAGAGGAATCAAAGCTAGCGATAAAGATTGATTGTATGATTTTCAAACCGCTAACGCCTTCTGATTTATTTGATTCACTCACTAATGATCAGTTTATAGAACTACAACAAAAGCAAGCTCAGTTGCAAAACAAACTCACAAAAATGGTCGCCACTAACTTTTCTCAACCACAAATTTTATTAGTGGAAGATAATAAAGTAAACCAAGTAGTCGCCTCAGCGTTATTAAAACAGGCTGGAGTGAGCTTTGATATTGCACAAAATGGGTTTGAGGCAATTGTTAAGCTCAATACAAAGCAAGGCGAGCCTTATGAGCTTATTTTAATGGACTGCCAGATGCCAGAAATGGACGGTTATCAGGCAACACAAGCGATAAGAAAAGGCGATGCAGGTAAGTATAATAAAAATATTACTATAATAGCCTTAACCGCAAATGCTATGCAGGGCGATAAAGATAAATGCCTTGCCGCTGGAATGGACGACTATTTGAGTAAACCTCTCGATCTAGCCGCTTTACAACCTAAACTTAGCCAATGGCTTGATACCCAATAAAAGTGTAAGCTAATAAAATACGCTTACTAATTTGAGATTATTTATGCAGTTATCAGCAAATCAACAACGTGTTATTGGTTGCTTACTAGAAAAGCAAAGTACGACGCCAGAGCATTATCCGCTATCGTTAAATGGCCTTACAAATGCATGTAATCAAAAGTCTAATCGCGATCCTGTTGTAAATTTCACTGAAAACGACGTACAAAATATACTTGATGAACTAATCGAACTGCGTTTGGTTACAATAGACGAAGGCCTTTCTGGTCGCGTAAATAAATACGACCATCGTTTTTGTAATACTGAATTTAGTAATTTACAATTTTCACAGCAACAGCGCGCTATTGTTTGTTTACTGCTATTACGCGGCGCACAGACACCAGGAGAGCTGAGAACTCGAAGTACTCGACTTGCTGAGTTTAATAATGTAAACGAAGTAGAGAGTGCACTAAATGAGCTTATTGAAAATGATTACGTAATAAAGTTAGAACGAGAACCTGGTAAGCGAGAAAGTCGCTATATACATCAGCTCGCAGACCAGCAAACTAACTTAATAAATAATACTCATGAGCCAAAAGTTAATGCACTTAAAAATAGTGAGTTAGACGAACTACTCGCAGAAGTTGAGCAACTAAAAACAGAACTACGTCAGATTAAAGCCCATTTAGGGCTTTAATTATTAAACGCTTAATCACATAATAAGTTTATATAAGACTATAGGAGCTGGCCATGCGCGCCGAAATTATGGCTGAAATGAAAGTTCAGCCAACAATTGATATAAACGCAGAAATAATCCGTCGAGTTAATTTTATAAAAGCACGCTTAGTGGCAGCTTACTCAAGGTCGTTAGTGCTCGGTATAAGTGGTGGCGTTGACTCATCAACTTGTGGACGTTTGTGCCAATTAGCAGTCAACCAGCTAAATGAAGAGCTAGACACTGATAAGTATCAATTTATTGCTGTTCGCTTGCCTTATGGCGTACAAGCCGATGAAGACGAAGCCCAAATGGCGGTTGATTTTATTCAGCCAAGTAAACGTATGACCGTTAACGTACAACCGGCAGCCGATGCACTGCATGAGCAAGCGCTTGCAGCTATAGTTGGTAGCAGCGAAGCCCTTCCTGAGCAAGCTCAGATAGATTTTATTAAAGGCAACGTTAAAGCACGCCAACGTATGGTTGCTCAGTATGAAATTGCAGGTTTTTGCCAAGGTTTAGTCGTAGGTACTGACCATAGTGCTGAAAACATTACTGGTTTTTATACCAAATTTGGTGATGGTGCATGCGATTTAGCGCCGCTTTTTGGTTTATCAAAACGCCAAGTTCGTGCGCTTGCAACTGCACTAGGTGCGCCAGCTTTATTAGTAGATAAAGCACCTACAGCTGATTTAGAAAGTGACCGCCCAGGCTTAACAGATGAAGAAGCACTTGGTTTAAGCTATGAGCAAATTGATGACTTTTTAGAAGGTAAACCTGTGTCTAATGATGTTGAACAAAAGCTTGTGAGTATTTACACGCGTACACAACATAAGCGCCAACCAATTCCGACAATTTACGATTAATGTTTTAGTAAATAAAATAAAGCAATTAATACCATTAATGATTAATTGCTTTTTTGATCGACAGATCAAGAGACTGCGTATATTTTACTAAATTAACACGCTAATATTTATTAATTACCCGCCAAAGAGAACACTGCATTATATGACATCGCCCATTTTAATTACCGGCGCAGGCCAACGTATTGGTTTAGCGCTAGCTCAGCATTATATAGCCCAAGGGCAGGCTGTTATTATTACGTATCGTACTCGTCACGGCGCTGTTGATAAATTAGAGCAACAAGGCGCTGTATGTATTTATGCTGACTTTAGTACCGATGACGGTATTAGTGCATTTATAAATACGCTTAATATGCATACATCATCGCTGCGCGCTATTGTACATAACGCATCAAGCTGGGACTGCGAAGCTAACAATCCTGACTTCGCAGCACTGTTTGATAATATGATGCGTATACATGCCAAAACACCGTATTTAATTAATTTAATGTGCGCAGAGCTGCTTTTAAAATATCAGCAAAATGAAAAAGTACCTGCCGATATAATTCACCTCACTGATTATGTAGTTGAAACAGGCAGCCCTAAACATTTAGCTTACGCAGCAAGTAAAGCAGCACTCGACAACCTAACCAAATCGTTTAGCGCTAAATATGCGCCAAATATAAAAGTGAACTCGGTTGCTCCATCGCTCATTATTTTTAATGAACATGACGATGAGCAATATCGAGCTAAGACCCTTAAAAAATCATTAATGGGCATTGAACCCGGATGCCAAGAAATTATCAATAGCATTGATTTACTATTACAAAGCCAATACATCACAGGGCGCTCTTTGCCTATTGATGGCGGTCGTCATTTAAAGTAAATATAAATAAACTGAGATATTTATGCACAATGAATTAAAAGAAAGTTATGAAAAAATCATCACCGCTGTAGGCGAAGATGCTAACCGCGAAGGCTTACTTGATACGCCAAAACGTGCTGCAAAAGCAATGGAATATTTAACGCAGGGGTATCGTCAAACACTTGATGAAATAACTAATAAAGCGGTATTTACGTCTGATGCTGACGACATGGTGTTAGTGCAAGACATAGAGCTTTACTCTATGTGTGAACATCATTTACTGCCTTTTATTGGCCGTTGCCATATTGCTTATATACCAAACGGTAAAGTATTAGGCTTGTCTAAATTTGCCCGTATTGTTGATATGTTTTCACGCCGTTTTCAAATTCAAGAACAGCTAACGCATCAAATCGCTAAAGCAGTTGAAAAAGTGACAGGCGCTAAGGGCGTAGGCGTTATTGTTGAGGCAAAACACATGTGTATGATGATGCGTGGTGTAGAAAAGCAAAATTCAAGCATGCGTACATCAGTAATGTTAGGTAACTTTAGAAGCGATCCTAAAACGCGTAACGAATTTTTGCAGCTTATAAAAGGTTAACCTATGGCTAATGCAATTATTAACGTTACTAATTTGAGACTGCGTACATTTATTGGCTTTAACCCCGATGAGCGTGAAAAAAAGCAAGACGTAGTGATCAATCTGGAGATTCACTACCCTGCTGATGATGCCTGTAAAACGGATGAAGTAGACCAAGCACTAAATTATAAAGTGATCACCAAAGAAGTGATTAGTTTAGTAGAGCAAGGGCACTTTTTACTGCTCGAAAAATTAGTTGCTGAAATTCTTGCGGTTTGTCACTCGCACCCAAGTGTTCATTACGCTAAAGCACGTGTTGATAAACCGCATGCACTGCGTTTTGCCGACTCAGTGTCGTTAACACTTGATTGGGCGAAATAACTTTTGTATCTAAATGAGTTTTTCGAATCCAACGGCAAGGGCGATAACCGCTAAATAGCGCGCGCCTTTGCCTAGCATTACTAACAACAAAAAAGTACTAAACTGTACTTTAAATATGCCTCCAATTACTGTTAGCGGATCTCCCACAACCGGTAACCAAGCAAATAACAAACTATATACACCATATTTATTAAATTGTTTTTGTGCGCTATCAAGCCCTTTTTGCGATACAGGAAACCATTTTTTATCTTTAAAACGCAGTACCTGCGTGCCTAACCAGTAATTAACACAGCTTCCCAATACATTTCCAAGTGTTGCTACGCACCACATAAGCCATAAATTAGCTTCACCTTGAGTAATCATCCCCACCATGATTACCTCAGAAGAGCTGGGCAATAATGTGGCAGATATAAATGCGCTAATAAATAACGTGAGATAAAGCATAATGCCCTTATGGCTAAACGTAAAAACCCAGCCTATAGCTGGGTTTATAATACCAATTTTATTAAAAACATGATCATTCTAGCGTATTAAATAACTCACTAACGGCGTTAAAAATTATTTATATAGAACAAGTATCTGTCATAATTTTAGCCTGGTTATTGAGCTATTTTCTTATCGCTATAATAGATCACTAATTTAATGCAATGGGTATAAAAAGAAACTGTGTGTTTATTTTATCAAATTTAAACTAAACGGGTAATTAAACGCTTTACCTTCATTAGCTTTAATACTTGCCAGTACAACCATTACAAACCCAAAAATTGCCACTAAAGGCAGTAATATTAAACCTATCACTGCAAACATCAGTACAAAACAAACTACATATGCAATTGCCATCGTTATTTGAAAGTTAAGCGCCTTTTTACCGTGCACGTCAACAATTGGCATCTCATCTCTTTTAATTAACCACACAATTAATGGCCCAATAATTGAGCCAAACGGCACAATAAATCCGGCAAGTGCACTTAAATGGCATAACATAGCCCACATACGGTCATCTTTATTAACTGGTTCAACCTGTTGATTTTCTTCCATAACATTCTCTTTTTTGTTTCATGTATGTTGCCTCTTAACTAAACAAATGTCTACAAATCAACTAACGTATTTACGTTTAAAAATCACAGCGCGAAATCCTGTGATAAAAAAGTGATAAGTTTGTGAGAGTTTTTGGAGACGATTATTCAATACTTAACTCGAATCATCACTTACAGGAAATAATAATGAAAGCTTCAACATTAACAATCGCAATTCTTTTAGCAGCAGCTAGCCAATCAACTATGGCCGCAGAGCTAGAACTAAAAATTACAAATTTAACTCAAGGTATGCACTTTACACCTGTGTTAATAACAGCCCACAATACTGAAGATAAATTGTTTCAAGTAACAACCGAAGCCTCATCAGCATTACAAGCGATGGCTGAAGGCGGAGATATTTCAGGTCTTATTGCACAAGCAAACGCTGCTGGTAGCGATATTGCTGCAAACCCGGCTGCTGGTTTACTTGCACCATCAACATCAGCAATGACAACATTAACAACATCAGACGGTAACAATTACTTATCAGTTACTGCAATGTTATTACCAACAAACGATGCTTTTGCTGGCTTAAACAGCTGGAAGATTCCTACAGAGCCGGGTACATATAGCGTTAATTTAAATGCTTACGATGCAGGCACTGAGCAAAACAATGAGCTTATAGTTGAAGGTTCTGGTGCGCCAGGCATTCCAGGTATGCCTGCGGCTCCAGGTGGTAATGCAGGTACTGGTGGTACTGGTTTAATCAGCAACGACACTAACACACTTGTTCATATTCACCCTGGTAACCTAGGTGACGACGATTTAACAGCTGGTAGTAGCGATGTTAGTAATACGGTACACAGATGGTTAAACCCTGTTGCAAAACTAACCGTTACGGTTAAGTAGGAGCACCATTATGTCATCTTTTAAAAATTTAAAAAGAAGCGCGATAGTACTTGCGCTTGCAACAACGCTTGCTGCATGTGGCGGTAGCGACAGCGATAATAACGAACTAGAGCAAGTAGCAGTACCAGAGCCAACCGCTGTTATTTATCAATTTGATGTAACGGTAAGTAACTTAACTGCTGGTCAGCCGTTTTCACCAATTGCTGTTATTGCGCATAAAGAAGGTGCGCTATGGCAAATTGGTAGTCCTGCTTCTGTAGGATTAGAGTTAATGGCTGAAGGAGGCGATAATAGTCAACTTTTAACATTTGAAAATGGGATTGCTAATGCATCAAGTGAAAACCCTGTTGGGCCAGGCGGAACGACAACCGTTACAATCACGACAGATACACTAGACGCATTAAAATTATCATTTGCTACAATGATGGTGAATACAAACGACGGCTTTACCGGTCTTAGTGCTTTAGATGTATCTGCATTAGCTGTTGGTGACTCAATTGCACGCAATACCGTTGCTTATGATTCAGGTACAGAAGCGAATACAGAATCGGCTGGTACATTCCCAGGTCCTGCGGATAATGGCGAAGGCTTTAACGAAGTACGCGATGATGTTAATTTTGTAGCAAGGCACCAAGGCGTAGTTACTAATGAAGATGGTCTATCAAGTTCAATACTAAGCCCTGAGCATAGGTTTGATAATCCATTGGCCAGAGTTGTTATTACCCGGACTCAGTAATAAATATTATTAATACTTAAATATTAATATACCAGCTTGTAATGGGGAAGTAAGGGAGCATGGACGCCCCCCTTTTTACGAGGATATATTATGCGTCATGAAAAACTACTTATCGTAGAAGACGATCGAGAAATAGGTAAATTAATTACTACACAATTAGCTTCACTTAACTTACATGTTGATCATGTTGTGAGTGCCGAGCTTGCTTTAAAAAAAATAGCTAAGCACCCCTACGGACTCATTTTACTCGATATAAACTTACCGCAAATGGATGGTTTAAGTTTATGCAGAAAAATAAAAGAGCACCACCCAACTACATCCGTTATTTTACTCACAGCGCTTAGTAGCGATATGGACAGAGTAATTGGCCTTGAAATGGGCGCTGATGACTATATTTGTAAACCCTTTTTTGCACGTGAGCTACAAGCCAGAGTAAAGACCCAATTGCGCCACAGAGCACAATTACTTGCCAGTCAGAATAACGATAACTCACCCGTTGATAGCGAACAAACGCTAAACGTAGGCTCACTCCACATTGAGTTCAGTTCGCACCAAGTTTATTTAGGCAAGCAAGCACTCAATCTTACTGCAACCGAATTTGATCTACTCGTATACTTTGCACGCCATCCTAATCATGTATTTAGCCGACAACAATTACTCGATAAAGTATGGGGTTACCAACATAGTGGTTACGAGCATACTGTTAATTCACATATAAACCGCTTACGCGCTAAACTAGAAGAACATCAGCAAGCGCCGATCATAGAAACCGTTTGGGGTGTGGGTTATAAACTAAACCCGAGCCAACTAAATTAAGACACCTACTATGAAACTATCTTTGTACCAAAAATTAGCTGTATCGTTAGTGGTCATTTTTTGTTTTATTTGCGCCCTAGTTTACGGCTGGAGCAAGCAACTAGAACTAACATCAAAACATCATGCAGAACAAAACCTACACCTAGCTTTAGCGGAGCATTTAGTACAAGATAACCCACTAATAAAAGAAGGTGTTTATGACTACAAAGCGCTTGAAAACCTTTTTCATACTTTAATGTTATTAGGCCCCGCGTTTGAGTTTTATTTTGTAGACGAAACGGGAAAGATTCTCACTTATTCGGCAGAGCCGGGTAAAGTTAAACGCACTCATATTAGCTTGACACCTTTAAAAAGACTTATTAACGACCCTAATGCAACACCTATTTATGGAGATAACCCTCGCAACCAAGAACAACAAAAAATATTTTCGGCTGCGCCTGTGTTTAATAAAGATAAGCTGCAAGGTTACCTGTATGTCATCATCGGTGGCGAGGCTTATGACACCTCTCTAAGCACTATAAAAAATAATGACAAGCTATGGTTGGCCGCTTTGTGGCTTGGATCTGCGCTGGTATTTTTATTTATTGCTATGCTCATTTTATTGCGCTTTTTTACGAATCCGATTCAACGACTTGCCCGTGACGTAAGTAATATAGAAGCCGCTAATTACAGCCTTACCGATACTAGGCTTAGTGACTATTCAACGCAGAAAAGCAACGAGGTACATAGCTTAGGTCGAAGTATTCAAGCCATGCTTACCCGTATTAACGAGCAATTTAAAGCACTTGAACAAGGCGATAAACAACGCAAAGAGCTACTGACTCATTTATCACACGACTTACGTACACCTCTGGCATCGCTGCAGGGCTTTTTAGAAGTGTTAAATCAGTCGGGCCAGCAATTAAGCCAAAAAGAACAACAAGAATACTTACAAGTGTCGCTTAATAATTGCGGACAATTAAAATTACTCATAGAGCAAATATTTGAACTTGCCCATTTAGAAAATGGCGAAATAAACATAAATAAAGAAACCTTTAATTTAGGCGAGTTAATTTATGACTGCATTGCTAAATTTAGCTTAGCTGTAAATAAAAAGGGTATTCATTTATCGGTAGAACCTGCAATTTGTGATTTCCCCGTTGTAGCCGATATCGCAAAATTAGAACGCGTATTAAGTAACTTAATTGATAACGCTATTAGGCATACGCCTAGCGGTGGTAGCATTGCAGTACATGTAAAGCGCAGTGGCGACAATCAGCTATTCGTGCATGTTTCAGATACTGGCGTTGGAATAAAACAAGATGAACTGAGTGCTATTTTTAATCCTCACTATCAAGCAAGTAATTCTAATAAAGCGGGTCGTCAGCAAGGTGGTTTAGGACTAGCTATTTGCAGAGGATTATTAAAGCTTATGGATAGCGAAATATACGTGCAAAGTGAAATTGGCAAAGGCACTATGTTTAGCTTTAATTTGCCACAAAAAAAGGTGCTTTCTTAAAAAGCACCTTACATTTTTATTTATTTTAAATATATAAATTAACTACTTTTTAATACCCGCTAAATCAAGCATAAATGCATAGTTTAGCGCGGTATCTTCTAAGCGCTTAAAGCGACCCGATGCACCACCGTGCCCTGCTTCCATATCTATTTTAAACAGTAATTTATTGTCATCAGTTTTATAGTCACGCAGCTTAGCAACCCATTTAGCTGGCTCAAAGTATTGAACTTGTGAATCGTGCAAGCCAGTCGTTACTAGCATATTAGGATATGCTTGCTTAGATACTTGGTCGTATGGCGAGTAAGATAGCATGTAATCGTAATACGCTTTTTCGTTCGGATTACCCCATTCGCCATATTCATTTGTTGTAAGCGGAATACTCGCATCAAGCATCGTGGTTACTACATCAACAAACGGTACCGCAGCAACCATGCCTTTATAAAGCTCAGGCGCTTGGTTTGCTACTGCGCCCATTAATAAGCCACCAGCACTGCCACCTAACGCAAATATTTCATCTTTTGCGCCATACTTTTGAGAAACCAATGCTTTGGTTACATCAACAAAGTCATTAAACGTATTCTTTTTAGTAAGTAGCTTGCCGTCTTCGTACCAAGGACGACCTAGCATTTGCGAGCCACGTACATGGGCAATTGCAAATACAAAGCCACGGTCTAACAAGCTCAAGCGTGAGCTGGAGAACGTTGGATCCATCGTTGCCCCGTACGAACCATAACCGTACTGCAGCAATGGATTTGTACCGTCTTTTTTAAACGCATCTTTACGATAAACCAAACTTACCGGTACTTTTATACCGTCACGCGCAGTTACAAAAATGCGCTCTGAGGCATAGTTGTCAGCACTAAAGTCGCCCAATACAGTTTGTTGTTTAAGTAATGTTTTGTTGCCTGTTGCTAAATTTACATCGTATGATGAATCAGGCGTTGTCATGCTTGTGTAGTAAACACGTAACGTGCTGCTATCTATATCGTTATTGCCATAAGTACCAATTGTATAAGCGCTATCGTTAAAGCTCAGTGGTAACTCTTTACCTGTTTTTAAATCACGCGCAATAAGTTTTGACTGACCCATTTCACGCTCTTGGTAAACTAAGTAGTCATTAAATAAATCAATGCCTTCGAGTTTAATACCGTCGCGCGCTGGGATCACACTTTGCCAATTAGCTTTGTCGCCTGCTCTATCAATATCCACTTTCATCAGCTGAAAATTTACAGCATCTAAGTTAGTTACAATATAGTAGGTATTCCCTAGTTTAGATATTTCATATTCAAGCCCAGCTTCACGCTCAATTAAGCGTTTAGGCATTGCCTTAGCATCATCAGCACTTAATACCGAGACGCCGGAGGCGGCTGTGCTGCTGTGCCAAATATAAATTTCTGACTCATCTTTACTTTTACTCATACCCATGTAGTAACTGGTATCAGTTTCTTCGTAAATTAGCTCATCATCAGCTTGTGGTGTACCTAATGTATGACGATAAACTTGATAACCTAGTAGAGTTTGTAAATCTTTTTTAATGTAGTAAACCGTTTTATTATCGTTTGCCCACACAATGCCACCGTTAGTGCCCTCAAGTGTGTCTTCGAGTAATTTACCGGTTGTTAAATCTTTTATTTTTATACTATAAATACGACGACTAACAGTATCTTCGCCATAAGCCATTAAATTGCCATTCGGGCTTACATCTAAGCCACTTACCGCATAATAATCATGGCCTTTAGCAAGCTCATTTACATCTAAAATAACTTGCTGATCGGTACCTGCAAAATCGTTGCTGCGTAAATAAGTAGTGTACTCGTTATCGCCACGTGTTTGCGTTGAGTAAAAATAATCACCGCTTTTAACTGGGACTGAATCATCGTCTTTTTGAATACGCCCTTTTAGCTCCTCAAACAATTCACTTTGCAGCGTTTTAGTATGTGCAAGCATTGCATCTGTGTATGTATTTTCAGCTTCTAAATAGTTAATCACCTCTGGCGCTTTACGTTCGTCATCACGTAACCAATAGTAATCATCTATACGTGTATCCCCATGAATAGTCATTTCATATGGCACTTTTTTAGCAATGGGTGCAATAGCTTGGGCTACTTGAACAGTTTTAATTTGTGTATTATTTTTTTGAGTCTCTTCTGGGGCTTGATTACAACCACTTAAGATAGCTATCGACAGTGCAGCAAATGCAAAGGGGGTACGTTTCATCAGTCAAAGTCCTTGTTGTATTTAATTTTTATTAAGTAATACCAACTTAATCAATTTGAGAGATTAAACCTGACGTTAACTGTGTCAAAATTTCTGATATAGAACAACTAAATAACGAAATTTTTGCCTTGTTATCGACAGGATTTTCTTAACTCAAAGTAGCTCATTTAATTAAGCAGATTGGTATAAATATATCTAAAATTAGAATTTGTCGTTATTTAATTTGAGAAGCCATGTAAAAAGGGAGCCGAAGCTCCCTTTATATAACAGTTAAGTTATAAAATTACTTTTGTTTACGACGACGCATAAATGCAAACGGCGCTACTAGTAATGTTAACCATGCAAGAGAACCAGAAGAGCTTTTCTTCTTAGTCTCAACAACTGGAGGTACTACCACTTCAGCAACGCTAACGTTAACCATTACAGGTTCAGAAACATTACCGCGTACATCAATTGCCACAACTTGAATTTCAGCTGATGAATTTCCAACTAACAACTCTGTATTTACAACAACTACTTGACCTTGCTCATCAACACCTAGACCAATATTGGTATTAGACTGAACGAAGTACTCCGAAACGTCTAAGTCAAAATCAGACTCCGTAATTGTTAATTTACCAACAACTGTGCCATTTTCTGCATCTTCAGAAACTGTAAATTCACCACCAACTAACATTGGAGCTTCAATTGCAGGAAGCTCTAAATCAGCACTTGCCATTGCTTTAACAACACCCAGGCCAGATGTTTGCGATAATGCAAATGGACCGCTAGCTTCAACAATCGCTTTTTCACCAGGTTTAAGTGATGAAACCACTTCGCCTGTCTCTAATGACGTTAATGCTACAGTAGGAGAAGTACCAAATAACGTTGAACCTTCAACGCTGTCTGTTTCAGAAAACACACCCGTTTGATAAGCAGGGCTACCTACTGAAGCTTTAAAGTTCATTTGCTCGCCAATTAGCGAAGCATCTACGTTAAATAAGTTTGTACACGCAGAGAATGTAACCGTGTTCTCACCCGCTGAATGAAACATCGGAGTAACCCATGCTAAAGAGTCGTTACCCGCACCATCTGTTGTTCCAATTACTGTACGGCTACGACCTGGGAATGCAGTTTGACGACCACGGTCGTTATAGTTTTGCATAATTTGATCATATACGCCGTCATTATCTGTATCTATTTCAAGTCTAACGCCAGCTTGG
This sequence comes from Pseudoalteromonas sp. 20-92, assembly GCF_030847595.1. Classification (NCBI taxonomy): domain Bacteria; kingdom Pseudomonadati; phylum Pseudomonadota; class Gammaproteobacteria; order Alteromonadales; family Pseudoalteromonadaceae; genus Pseudoalteromonas; species Pseudoalteromonas sp. 20-92. Next base: position 77,301 of record NZ_JANJGQ010000009.1, on the reverse strand, counting down.
AATACATGAGTTAATGGGTCACGTAATTGGATAGACGATGTTACAAAGATACCCGAATCACAAGAGTCATCAGCAAAAGCAGAGAAAGTAGTCGAAATAATATTAAATTCAGCTTCTTCTCGTGTTTTTTCAGTACCCATTGCAATAATGGTTTCTGCGAACGGCGTAATTTCTGTTTGACCACTATTTTCAACGATAAGTGCCATCTCGTTGTCTATAATTTGAGATGAAACACTTAGCGCTGTCGCTGCTTTTGGCATTACGTGATACACAACGTGTAAATCATGATCTGTATCTGTACTTGCATCATCAAATACTAATGCACCATCAAACTCTACTGAAGTAAGTGCTGCGCTTCTTGCTGCAATATCGTCAGCACTAAACGGGTTTTCTAATTCCCATACTGGCAGTTTTGTAGGATCAACAGTTAGTACCACGTCAAAATTCATTGACTGACCTGCAGGAATTGTTACTGATGCAGGGAAATCCCAACTAATTGCAGCTGTATCTTCATCATTCTGGTAACGCGCTTCAGTGCGTAGTGCATACGTTTTAGCGTCTGATGAAAAGTTTTTAACCGTTACAGTCTGCGTTAACGACTCTGTTTCAGTCATAGACACCAGACCAAAAGAAAGCGCAGCTTGCTTAGTATTAAATTGTGTATTATTAACCCATGCAGCTACTGGTAAATTAACTGCTTTAGTTACGTCAACTAAGCCTGAACCAATCATACTAATTGGAGCAAGCTTTGAGTCAGGGTTAGTTGCTAGCGGCTCGTTGGTTACATTTAGGTCAGCTGCATTCATGATCGTAGCTTTAATTTCAAATGCATTACGCTCAGGGTGAGCTTCGCGAATCATCGCAACGGCACCGGCAGTTATAGGGCCAGAGAAAGACGTACCATCTACTGGTGATAGTCCATCTTGTGTGCCTGCGGCGGCGACTAATATAGCCGTTCCTGGTGCAGTAATTTCAGGCTTTAATAAACCATCCATAGAAGGACCACGAGAAGAGAAAGTTGCTACGGCTCCCGATGTTGTTTTAACTTTAACATCAATATCAAATGTTGCCGTATCACCTGCCGCTAATTGCGCTTTTAAAGCAACACCTGCGGCAAAATTAATACCTACATTTTTAATCGTAACAGCAGCGTTACTGCCACCCATAGGTGCAGGGGTACCATCATCTGTATTATTAGCAATCAGTACAAATTCAGCACCTTTTTTCTGTGCATTAAGTACTTTAACTGTAAATGCACACGTGCCACGGTCAATTAATACTGCTTTACCTGTAAAATCAACATCAGCGGTAAACTCATCACAACCATTTTGGTTAGCATCAGGGTAAACTAATTCAATATCAGCGCCTGAAATAGCATAGTCAGCCTGCAAACCAAACCCTGAACCTTGGATATTACCTTCAACGCCCGCAACAGTACCAGTAGCTATACTAACTTGAGCTGTTGGGTGCGTCATCGCGCCTACAGATAGTGCATTCGGTGTTGTACTTGGGCCACCAACACGAAATGGGTTATCGCCGTCATTACCAGCAGAAATAACCATATTTACACCCAAATCAACGGCGCGTTGAATTAGGTACTGCGCACCACCACCTGTGTATGTATCACCAAACTCGCCACCGAGTGACATATTCATTACATCGACACGATCAGAAATGTCACCATCCCCATTAGGATCCATAGCAGCTTCTAATGCTGCAACTTGTGCCGCACTTGGACAGCCACCACCACATACAGAATAAACATATAGCTCTACATCCGGTGCAATACCATTAACTGAGTGTGAAGAAGATGTACCGTGATTTGTTGGCTCATCAACATCAGCAATAACAACAACAGGATCGTTTTCAATTGGATCAGCATCATTGCGAATAAAATCGAAACCACCTTTTACAATACCTTGTGGCCAAGTAACTGCAGCTGGATCTGCTTGAGCAGCATCATATGCCTCAACAGTACCCGCGCCATCAAATGCTTTGTGAGTATAATCAATACCTGTATCTAAAACAGCTACTCGCTGGCCTTTACCGCTTACAATACCCTCATCGATTAAAGGTTTAGCATGAATATAGTCCGACGTTGCAGCTACATGTAACTCGTTATCAAACATAGGTAATACTTTAGCTACACGTGAGTCTTTTGCTATTTCAGCTAATGCTTCTGGTGATGCTTGAACTATTAATGTTGGTGCTAGTATTTTAGTTTTACCAATTACTTTCGCATCAAAATCTAAGCTATTGAGCTCTAAAGTCATTGTATCTTGAAGCTGCTCAATATTTGCCGTAATTTCACGGTTGTTTGATGCCTGATAAGTACCATTTACAAATCCATCAACAGAGGTCGTCGCACGAAGTACGATCATATATGCTGATGGTTCTTTCTGTGCAGAAACAGTGTCTTTAACTTGCTCTGCTTGGTGATGAGCAATAGTAACTGTAGGTAAAGTTGTTGCACTTGCGAATGTTGCAATAAACGCACTTGATACTGCAGTTGCTATTGCAGTTCTTTTTATTATGTTCTTAGACATTATTTCCCCTGGGACGAGTTTTATATTATTGTGCTTATACCAATCGTAATTGGCTTGTAACTAGAATATAAAACTTTACACCCACCCTGAGCAACACCTTGATTACAAACAAATTACAATGCGTCTACACAAAGACCAAAAACAAGCCTAAGCAATTGATTTGAAGTAACAATAATTCAATTTAAATTTGTAAACAAGTGTAAACAAACCGACCTTTTTGAGACAAATATGAATAATGAAGTGATTAACATATTAACTATGGCTAAAGTAATTCAAACCGCAGTGGCTCCTGTGTTCCTCATAACCGGGATTGCTGCCACACTGGGTGTTTTATCTAATCGCTTAGCACGAATTACCGATAGGGCACGTCAATTAGAACGCAGGTTAAAGGTAAGTACAGATGAAGATTTCAATAAGTCACTGGCTACAGAACTTCGCGCCCTTTTAAAGCGCTCTCGATGTATACATATCGCTTTTAGCTTGAGTGTTTTAAGTGCTTTGCTTGTATGTGCCGTTGTTATGCTGTTGTTTTTATCACATATTCAATCTGTAAATTTAGGCGTTACAATTGCCTGCTGCTTTGTTGCAGCAATGGCATTGCTTATATGTGCCTTTATGTCTTTACTTGGCGAGGTATTTTTAGCAACTCGAAGCATGCGTCGCGGGATGATATTTGCTGACATAGACATAAACGATTAAATTTTAATTAAACCCATCGCATTTGCTTGAATAAATACGATGTTAGATACAATATACTTAATTAATAATTAAAATTTTCAACAGGGGCAAACATGAAATTAAAAAACGTATTAGCAACAATAGCGCTAGCAACGTGTGCATTTAGCGTATCGGCAAATTCTGCATTTAAAGAGCCAAGTGACGCCATTGAGTATCGCCAAGCTGCATTTTCAATGATCTCAGTACAAATAAGCGATATGGGTGCAATGCTAAAAGGCAAAGTACCTTTTGACGCAGAGCAATTTAAAAAGCGTGCTAACAACGCAGCTGCACTTTCAAAAATGCCATGGGAAGCGTTTTACGAAGGAACAGATAAAGGCGACACAGCTGCACTTGCTGCTGTTTGGGCTGAAAATGCAACCTTCGTTGAAAAAGCGAATGCTTTTGCAGCAAATGCAGATAAGCTAGCGTTAGCTGCTCAATCAGGCGATAAAGCCGTAATCGGTAAAGCTTTTGGTGCATGGGCTAAAGGCTGTAAAGATTGCCATAAACAATTTAAAGATTAATTATTATTGTTTTAGCTGCTTGATGAAGTAACAATAAGTAATAAAAAAGCACGGAACGGTTAACCGTTCCGTGCTTTTTTGTATCTATTTTTGAAATACATATATTACTTATTAAACTAAACCTTAACTGGGCTGCGTTTAAATATACGCTTAATAAGCCCCGACAAGCGCTTAAACAAATTACCAACATCGCTTAATATGATATACAAACATGGTACCAATATAAGCGTTATTAATGTTGCAAACATCACTGCAAAACCAAGCGCTACCGCCATAGGTATTACAAACTTAGCCTGCAGGCTTGTTTCAAACATAATGGGCAATACGCCTGCAAATGTAGTGATTGAAGTAAGTAATATAGGTCTGAATCGAGCACAACCGGCATCTATTACAGCATTTTTAATACTAACACCTGCTTTACGGGCTTGATTCACATAATCGGTCATAACGAGTGAGTCGTTTATAACCACCCCAGCTGCAGCAATAATACCAAAGCCTGACATTAAAGTTATATCCAAACCAAACCAGTAATGCCCCCATATTGCTCCCGTTAAGCTAAATGGAATCACCGACATAACAATAAGTGGTTGCGCATAACTCTTAAGGGGTACGGCTAATAAGATATACACCAAAATCATGCCGCCGAAGAAAAACATCTTCTGCTGATTAGCTTGATCTTGTTGCTCTTCAATGGCGCCACCAAGTTCAGACTTAACACCTGGGTACTCTTCTTTAAGCTGTGGTAGTAATTTTTCTTTAATTTGATCTACAACTTCGTTTGGCTCAATCACTTCCTCATCAATGTTGCCATAAACATACACTGTACGATAACCCCCTTCGCGGCGGATATAACTAATACCTGGTGTTTCTGTTAGCTCTACTACATCACCAAGAAGCACTTCTCGACCTTGCGGGGTAGTAACAACCGCATGCTTAAGTGACGAAAATGCCTCTCGAGTCAGTTTAGGGTAACGCACCATTACACGTACTTCCTCGCCTCGGCGAATAACACGTTGAGCCTCACCACCGTAAAAGCTTGCCCCAACTTGATTTGCAATAGAAGCTAAGTCTAAACCTAAATCGTAAGCGACAGGTTTTAGGCTCATTTGCACTTCTTTACTGGCAGGATCTATTGTTGAGCTAATATCAAACAAACCTTCTTGCTGTTGCAGCAACTCTATAAAACGACGTCCTGCATTATTTAATGTATCAATATCAGAGCCATATAATAAATAACCAAATTCGCCGTCACTCCCCCCTCCATTTACATCATCATAAATGGTTAATGATTTAACACCGGCAATATCAGGCATGGCTTCGCGCCAACGGCGTGATAATTCAAATGCGTTATAAGGCCGTACACTTTCATCAACAAGAGGTACAAGCACTTGTGCTTCAGTTCGGCCTTGGTTATAGACTAAAATATCTCTTATGAGCTTTTGACCATATTTGCGCTCGGTATCTTCATCAATCGCAATCACCATCGCTTCTATTTCACGAATAGCATTTATTGTTTGTATGTCAGATACATTGTCATTCATTTCTAGATTTATTTGCGGGTAGTCATGCGGGATTTTTGGCATAAACCCGGTACGAACTTGATTTGATGAGATTAAAGCAAAGGTTACGATTAATAGAGCAATAAATGAAAATAATACTGACCAACGCCATTCAACACAACGTACAACAAAGCGCTTATATGGGCCATTTACTAAACCAAAAAATCGCGTATTAAACCGATCTCGCCAGCCCCCCTCTTTTATTGGTGAAAAATGAGTGTGGGCAATATGGGCAGGCAAAATCAACTTTGATTCAATCAAACTAAATACCAAACACAGCATTACCACCACAGCTATACCATAAAAGAAGGCACTTTCTGGACCTGTAGATAACGTAAATGGAGCAAATACTGCAATGGTAGTTAGTACACCAAAAGTTGCGGGGGTTGCTACGCGTTTTGCGCCATTAACCACATTAACAACACCGCCGCCTTTTTTCTCTATTTCGGTGTAGGCACTTTCGCCTATGACAATGGCATCGTCCACCACAATCCCTAGCACCATAATAAAAGCAAAAAGTGATAAAATATTAATGGTTACACCAAACAGTGGCATCATCATCATTGCGCCCAAAAAGCACACTGGTAAACCAATCATTACCCATAATGCCAACTTAAAGCGTAAAAAGATTGATAGCATAATTGCAACCAAAATAGCGCCCTGAATGAGGTTTGTAACCATCATATCTAAGCGGGCATTTAAGTAATACGTGAAATCCATTAATGGCTCTAAACGAACCCCCAGGGGTAGCTCTTTGTTTTTTAATTCTATAAATGCTTTTACTGAATCAGCAACTGGGATAATACTTTGCTCTTCAGTCGCTTTTACCGATATATAAACCGCATTTTCACCATTGAATTTAAAGTAACGCTCACCCTCAGTGAACTGATCTTTAATCACGGCAATATCTTGCAGTAACACTTTAGCGCCATTAGCCCCTATTTTTACCGGTATTTGTCTAAATTCTTCACCAGAGTAAAACTGATTTTCGACGCGAACAGAAATAACACCTGCGTCTGTTTTTAGCTGCCCCGCCGAAAAGTTAGCTGAGTAACGACGCACTGCATTCATTACATCACTAAGGGTTAGGTTATATTGACGCAGCGTATCGGGTTCGATTTCAATTGCTATTTCATCAAGAGGAACATCGTTTACCACTAACGACACGTTAGATAGCTGTAGTAACTCATCTTCTATTTGGTTTGCTATAGGCTTAAGCTCAGTTAGCGGTATGTCAGCAACGAGCGTCATACCTATAACATCTTGCCTAAACTCAACTTGACTTATGGTGACCGGTTCCATACCGGCTGGAAACGTTGCTATACCATCAACCCGTAATTTAACTTTATCGAGTATATCGGTCAGCTCTACATCAGTATTAATTTCAAGACTTGCTGTACCGCCATTTCTAAATGCCCTGTACACGCCTTTTTTAATTTCGGTCACATCTTTTAGCGACTCTTCAATTTTTATAAGTATGCTTTCTTCTATTTCTTGTGGTGAAGCGCCAGGATAGTTAGCTTCAATATTAATGTAGTTAATTTCTACATTAGGGAACATTTGGCGTTGGATATTTAGAAAGCTAATGATCCCCATCACCACAATAAAAATCATCATTAGGTTGGCAGCAACGGAGTTATTGGCAAAATAAGCAATAATACCGGTTTGTTTTTCAGCGTTAGACGCTGTATTTGGTAGTTCAGTGTTACTCATAACTCAGCCTACCTTTATAATTTTTCAGTGGAAGCATTTTCAAGTGCCTCTGTTTTTTTAGTATCTTGAAGGCCCGCAATTTTTACAGCCATACCTTTTTGCGGATACTCTGGCAACGTAATCACTAGCTTGTCATTAGCTTGCAAACCATCACTGATGTAAAAGTACTCACCCTCTTCACGAATAACTGTAACTTTGCGCGGCTCAAGTTGCTGCTCTTCATTAACGATCCATACGGTTTTGTTATTAACTAACTCTTGCGGTAAACGGTAAATATTATTAAGCATTGCACCTGCAAAATTCACCTGTACGTAGCTGCCAAACTTAATGGCTGGTTGTATATTCTTAAGACCGTATGGGTCTTCTATACGCACTACTAAACTGCTCATACGCGTAGCGTTATCAACAATCCCTAGGTCGCGGTCAATTACACCTTCTCGGGTAAAGCTGTTTAGGCCTTTTTGAATAATCGTTGCGGTAATACCTTTAATACGTTCTGGCAAAAAAACGCTATCGAACCCTGCGATAGGAATAATCACTTCAGCGGTCTCAATATTATTGAGTTCAGCAACTTGCGAACCCATAGTGACAAACTGTCCAACACCTATATTTCGACTAATCACCAATGCGTCGTAAGGGGCTGTAACATCACAATTATCCAAATCACGTTGCGCGCGCTTTAATGCTGCTTGCGCCGACTTTACAGATGCTTTTGCACTGAGCACTTGAGGCTTACGTAAAAATAAATCTGTGCGCGCTTTACTTGGAAAGCGCTTGGCTTCGTCTTCGGCTACTTGCGCTTGAGCTTGTTCTTCAATTAAACCGGCTTGCGCGCGGGCAAGCTCGGCCTCTGCAACAAGTACTGCTGCTTCGTAGTTATCTTTTTCAATAGTAAATAGCGTCTCGCCACGAGCAACTACACCACCGGCTACAAAATTAGGATGCCAACTTAACACCTCGCCCGACACCTGCGCCGAAAGCTGTGTATTTTCAAGTGGTCTTACTTCGCCGTAGCTATTAATGATAACTTGGTGATCATTTGCTGCCACAGGCTCAACTTGCACCGTTGGACGAGCATCAATAACTTCTTTTTTTTCTGATTCTTTTGCAATAGCGTTAATTGCCATAAAACCAACGATACCTAAAGCAAGCGCGACGAATGGAAAAACCCATCTAAGTGAATTTGATTGCATATCTTATTTATCCCTAAAATTCTATTAACACCATAATACCAGAGCTATACGAAACATTAAGATGACATTTGTAAGCAACTGTTGCAAATACATCCAAATTACAACTTTATATAAGTATAAAAGATGAATAAAATGGTGATTCATCTCATTCGTTATATTTTGTTACAAACTTTTATTTATTTATATCAATTAATTAGCTTTGAACGCTTAAATTTCATCGCGAAGATGTGCGAAATTAAATTAATTTACGTACAGTCCAATTAAATTAACAAATATTAAAAGTCTCAAAATGAAATTAACGTCCATCACCCTTGCGCTTAGCTTAGCGTTTGGCAGCCATGCATTTGCAGCCGATAAAAAAGACGAAAAAGAGTCAAAAACACTTAGCGAAATGATCAAAGGACAAACCGAATTTGCCGGTATATTTAGCCTCTATCAAGACGAAAAAACCGGTAAGCACCTTATGGTGATTAACGAATCCCAACTCAATACGCCGTTTGTGTATTTTGCGCACACTGTCGATGGCGTTACAGATGCAGGCCATTATCGTGGTGCATACCGTGAAACTAAGTTAATTGAATTTAGAAAATACTTTGACCGTATCGATATTATTAGCAAAACACCTCGCTACAAATTTGACGAAAACAGTGCTATTTCAAAAGCGAGTGATGCCAATATTAGTGAAGCGGTACTTGCGAGCATTAAAATAGAAAAAGAAGAAGATGGAAAAATAGCATTTAATGTAAATAAGCTATTTTTAAGCGAAGCACTTCACAAAGTATCACCTACGCCAAACCCAGCGGATAAAAATGCCAAAAAGCGCTTTAAAGTAGGTAAATTAGACGATAAAAAATCACGCATTATTAAACAGCGTCCTTATCCTAACAACTTAGACGTGGTTGTTGATTACGTATTTACTAACCCAAGCCCAAGGGTACGTGGCTCAAATGCAGTAAGCGACCCGCGTAGCGTATCGGTAAAAGTTCAGCACTCGTTTGTCGCTCTACCTAGCAATAACTACGCACCACGTATGGATGATGCGCGCATTGGTTATTTTACAAATCAATTCGATCAAATGACATCTACCGATTGGGCACCTTATCAAGATGTTATAAAACGCTGGGACTTACAAAAGAAAGACCCAAGTGCAGCGCTTTCAGAGCCAGTAAAACCAATTACTTGGTGGATAGAAAACACCACACCCATTGAATGGCGCGATACTATTCGTGACGCTGTTTTAACGTGGAATACCTCTTTTGAAAAAGCCGGCTTTAAAAATGCCTTAGAGGTAAAAGTACAACCAGACGATGCAGACTGGGATGCGGGCGATATCAATTACAACGTACTGCGTTGGACTTCGTCACCTAAGCCTCCATTTGGCGGATACGGGCCAGCACTTGCTAACCCATTAACAGGCGAAATACTGGGCTCAGATATTATGCTTGAGTTTGTATTTATGAAAAACCGCTGGATTTACGACACACTTTTCACACAAGGAACAATGAGCCACGGTGAAACAACAAATACCGGCGAGCTAAATTGCTCTCTTGGGCATGAGATTCAACAAAATCTAATGCTTGCCAAAGGCCTTGCTAGCGGCGACAAAATTGAAGATAAAGAAATGCTTCGCCAAGGTTTAACGCAACTGGTACTTCACGAAGTAGGCCATACTTTAGGTCTTAACCACAATATGAAATCATCTATTTTGTGGGATGAAAAAGAAGTACACGACAAAAACAAAACCCAAGGCATAGTAACCGGCTCTGTTATGGATTATGCACCGGCTAACATTGCCCCAATTGGTGTGCAGCAAGGTGATATTTTTCAAACAAAACCAGGTCCTTATGATGATTGGGCAATTAATTACGGTTATAGCGTATCACTTGCAGATGAAGCGGCTGAGCAAGCTCGACTTGAAAAAATACTTGCTCGTTCAAGTGAACATGCCCTTGCCTTTGGTAACGATGCAGACGATATGCGCGCACCAGGTCGCCATATCGATCCACGTGTAATGATTGGTGATTTGTCGTCAAACCCTGCTGCCTATGGCGCAGATCGTATGGCACTTATCAATAAACTATTTACTGAACTAAAAGATAAAGCAACGGTTAAAGGTGAGTCCTACCAACAGCTTGTTACCTCTGCTAATAACTTATTTGGTCAGTACCGAGCTCAAGCAGGTGTGGTTTCTCGCCAGATTGGTGGCGTATACGTTGAGCGCGCTGTAGTAGGTGATACAAATGCAGATAAACCATTTACACCGGTATCGCTTGGGCGTCAAACACAAGCAATGGATATACTAGCAAAGTTTGTATTTGCGCCAGATGTACTACAAAACATGCAACCTCTTTATAGCTACTTACAGCTGCAACGTCGTGGCTTTAATCACTTTGGCAAAAATGAAGACCCTAAAGCACACCAAATGATTTTAGGGATGCAAAAGTCTGTACTTGCGCAGCTATTACACCCTGCTGTGTTACTGCGTATTTCTGACACAGCTCTGTACGGTAATGAATATAGCCTAACTCAGTTTATGCAAGATTTAACTGCCAGCATTTTTGTAAAAAGCAAAGACGCCAACTCTATTAGCCACAACTTACAAATTGAGTATGTTAACCAGCTAATCGCGATTGCAGGCCTTGGTAAAGCAAGTAAATTTGATAACCTAGCTAAAACCGCTGCGTTATATCAGCTAACTCAAATAGCCGATACCAGTGTTGCATGGGGTGCAGATACAGCAACTAAAGCGCATAAAAAATATATTGATCGCTTAATTGCAAAAGCGCTAGAAGCGTAAAGCAGCTCTAACAATTGAGTAAAACCAAGGCCACGTTTAACGTGGCCTTTTTTATAACAAGAACAATAAAGATTAAATATAAATAGTGCCTTCTAAATACCTTACAGCATGCCCGGTTAAGGTGACGGTTGTATCACCCACTTCGCAAGTTAGCTGCCCGCCTCTGCTTGAAGCTTGATAAGCGCTTAACGTAGTTTTACCTAATTGCAGCGCCCAGTAAGGTGCCAAGCCAGTATGAATAGAACCTGTCACATAATCTTCGTCGCCACCGCTTGCAGGCCAAAAATAACGAGATATAAAATCATATTCAGCACTTGGAGCAGTGGCCACTACATCAAGTGGATAAAGCGTTTTTAAAAGCTCTGAGCTAGTTTTTAATTCAAGTATTTGATCGGCATTTTCATAAATAGCAAAGTAAGCTTGGCGGTTTTTAAGCACTTTACTCGGTTGTATAGACAAGCCATCAAGCAATTGCTGCGGTACATTTTGCACTTCAACCGGTGCTTGTTTCGGAAAGGTCATTGCAAAGCTGCCATCAGCGTTTTTATTAACGATTAGCTCGCCCACCGCATCAGCAATAAAGCGAATTTGCGATATATTATGCTCTTCACATAAAACATAGGCAGCCGCAAGTGTGGCATGACCACAAAAGTCAATTTCCATTAACGGCGAAAACCAGCGAATAACAAAACTGCCATCGTCTTGCTGGCAGGTAAAAGCCGTTTCAGATACGTTATTTTCAGCGCCAATTTTTAGCATTAAATCGTCACTTAGCCACGATTTCAATGGGATCACTGCCGCATAGTTACCTTTAAATAACTCATTCGTAAACGCATCAATTTGATGAATAGTTAATTGCATTGTTTAAACTTTGTAATGATTAATAGCTTAAAACTGCCACACCTAAACTCAATTAGCACTTTTATTTTAGCTTTAAGCCATTACAGGTCGCACTCTATAATATTGCATACAGCCAAATTGCACAGCGTTTGTAAGCAACAACATAATAAACATAAGTAAGTGCGCAGTACTTGTGGCTGCATTTGAAAGCTCAACAACTAAGCCGCAAATACCAGCAATAAACTGCAAGCTAAAGTAGCGCGCGCTTAAATTACTTACATTACCCGTACGCAATGTTTTATAAGTTTGCGGCATAACACGTACCGAACTCATCACAAGGCCAACATACGTTAAAGCGCTTAATACCGTTGCAGTATCGAGGTTTGAATTCAAAAGCAGTGAAAAAGGCAGTAACGAAAAACCTAACATAGTAACCAGCTGTACACGCTCTCGTTTAGCTGCGTTGAAACGTGCAAAAAAATACAAAATAAGCCCGCTTAACGCACCGGTTACAATAAATGGTAATGCAATATAATAGCGCTCAAAGTAAATATTGTAGGTTATAAAATAAAGGCTTTGCGCTAACCCAAACGTCATCATCAATAGTGATAAACCTGAGACACTACGATTTTTTCGAATTTTGTTTAGTAGTGGTAAAAAACTAAAAACCAAAATAAAAGAAGACAATATAGGCAAATAATGCGCCAAAGCAACCTCACTCGTTACATAAATGTTAACTAGAAATGGAAATAAAAACATTTATTAAACATATGTTTTAAAAGGCTTTTACTATGAGCGCGGCATTGTAGAGCCGCGTAAATTTAACTCAACTAAATAGCAAAAACTTATTTTAGGTACTGGCAAGCTGAGTATACAAAAACCGTAGAATTAAGTTCACAGTTTGTTTGTTTTATTGAAATTCATTACTGAAACTTACAAATAAAAATGATAGTTGTTATCATGCGCAGGTCATTAGCTACTGCATATAAAACCATCCATGAGAAAAATACTTTTTAAGATCCACAGCTGGATTGCCCTTATTGCAATCATTCCACTCATTGTCATTAGTATTACAGGCAGTGTATTAGTTTTTAAAAGTGAAATAGATGGCTTACTTATGCCTGATAGTCACTTTGTTGTAAAAGCGTTGCCAGAGCGTATAGCAATCGATAAATTAATCGCTAAAGCAGAACATGCTTACCCTGAGTATCTAGTGGGTAGCTGGGAGATTTTTAACAATGATACTGCTGATCGGGTTTACTTAGTTAAACGCGGTACAGAGCAATGGTATAAGTTTCATTTAAACCAGTACACAGGTGATATTTTATCGGAGCCAGTAGACACTAGCCATTACTTTACTGATTGGTTTTTAGAACTACATTACACATTTTTACTAAATGACTTAAAAAGTTTACCTGGGCAAACAGGTACTGTTTTAGGCTTCTTTTTTGCTTTGTTTTTATTAATCTTAGGCATTACAGGCCTCATTATTTATCGCAAGTTTTGGCAACGTCTGTTTAGTGTACGCTGGCGTGCGACACTACAAATAGTCCTTAGCGATATCCATAAAATGACCGGTGTTATTGGCTCCCCTATCATTATTATTTTAGCGATTACAGGTGGCTACTTTAACTGGGCTGTTTGGTATCACGAAGTAATAGAGCACGCAGAAGAAGAACATTTTGTGCTAACCAAAAAGCTACATAGTGCAGATATCTCGTTTCAAGATATTTTAGATAATAGCAAACAACAAATAACTACTTTTAATAGCACTTTTTTGGTTATGCCATTAGAACCGGATGAAAATATTACCGTATTTGGAGAAGTTAAAACTGCCAACCCGCTTGCCAGTGAATACGCCAATACTGTTACCTACAATAAATTGACTGGTGACCACATGGTCAACTGGGATATTCGTGAAGTTGGTATTGGCTGGCAAGTAATTGATAGCTTCAGAAAACTTCACTTTGGTTATTTCGCAGGTCTTACTAGTAAAATACTGTGGTGTGTAATTGGCTTAAGTCCAGTATGGCTAGCCGGAACCGGCTTTTACTTATGGTTTACCCGCCGAAAACGTAAAAAACAGTCACAGGTAAATCGCTATAAAAAACGACATGCCACAAACGCTTAATAAAGAAACACCTTGTTGTTGGTTTAACAATAAGGTGTTTTATCTAAGAAAAGACGAAATAACAATTGGGACGAGCAGGTAATAGTTAATTATTTTTAATTAATCTTCACACATCCAAAAAAAAGTTACCGCCAACCTTTTAGTATTTAAATCGTCTCCAAAATACTTTGAAGCGCTATGAACAATATTACCTTTAAATACAATTAAACGATTAAAGCGGTTATCAATGTCGATGTCTTTATACCATGCACTATAAGGTAAACTAGTTACATTCAAAGCATCAACCAGATTAGCGAACGGAGGATCTACAATATTCCCACCAGCCGCTTCATTTGCATATTTTAAACGATAAAAAGAGGTACCTGCAGAGGGTTTAGGGTTCGGGCTTAAATATAAAACGGCTGCATATCTGCATAAAAAACGATTATCTACATGAGGTCGAGATGCCCCTTCATCTGCACCCACTAATATTGCAGTATTCGTATCCACTACAACTTTATCTGACTTAGCAACCCATAATTTATCTTTTTTTATAACTGACTTAACATATTCTTCTACTTTATTAAGCTGTAAATCACTTAACGCATCGGGCGTACGCATTCCTGGCCAAAGCTCTTTTGTATAAGGTTTGCCGAATTTCCAAACTTCACTGTTTAAACATGAAGAGCGAATACTCATCGCCTCTTCGCTATCAAAAAAGTCATCAACAACCCAATAGTTGTTACCAATTGATGGCTTTTCATACCTTAAGCCTGGTGCGTCGGACGGGACGCTTGGAAGTACCACATCCAGCGGGACTTTCAAGTGTTTAAATGACATTGTTAAAATACTTATTTTATTAAACTAAATCAGAATATAACACTTACTTAATAACCATTCAAAGCGAATAATAGAAGCTCAGCCAAGCACGCATTTCATCTTCAAAACTGTCGCCTTCTACTCGCGACAGTCCCATATTAAATGTTAAATCATTTACGCCCGCAGGCCCCATCCCAAAACTAAAATCACCTTGGTATTTTAAGCCGTAGCTTTGTGCGTATACGGTGTCGTCGAGTTGATGTTGCTTATAATAAAGCCACGGCATGCCTTCTTTAAAGCTAAAGCCGCCACCGTAGCCTTGATAGCGCTTTGCAGTTGCGCTGTAAAAGGGCAGAACAGATGAAAGTACATGTTCACTACTTTGTTGCTGATTAATAAGATTTGAGCTAAAACCACCTAATGCAAGGCTATTGTCATCACGCTGTTTTTGATCAAAGTTTGCATAAAGAGGAATACCAAACGCCCTACCAAAAATTTTGGCGGCTAAATCGTAACCTTGCCAATTACTACTTTTACTACTGCCATCGTACCAACTCGCATAAACACTTTGGCCTATCGCAAAATCTTGACGATCATATTGCCAATTTTGAGCAACGCCTAAACGCGTCCAACTTTTATGGCTTAGCTTATAATCAGTGTAACTGTAGGCAATCTCTGGCGTTAAACTTAGCTGCCCAAATTTAACTGGGTAACTTACTGCAGCAAAACCACCACGGGCATCTATGTCGGTATTTAAACTTGCTTGGTACTGGCGCGATGTATTTAAATCATAGTCAAACAGTGCAAGTTTCAGTTTTACATCAAGCGCATTATATTTTGCCTGCACATAACCACCGTGCAGTGCCCCATCGTGTAAATCAGTGCTATAACCCGCTTGTAAGTCGAGCTGCTTTAATAAGTCGCTACTTTTAATGCTTAAATCTAACAAACTGGTAGAAGCCGAATAATACTGTGTTCCTAGTGCAAAGGTAGCGTGCTGGTCGAGCACGTTGTAATTTGTTTGCTCTGTAGTTTCGTGCGTATATATTTTAGCTTTTGGAAGTTTATGTTCGTTTACAATTAGCAGCGGTGCTTTTTTGTTAGCTGCAAACTCAGTAACTACAGTGCTTTTTATAGCTTTTGGCAGTGTTTTTACATTTGGCCCATCTGCGGTTATCGAAAAATAGAGTAACGAGCCATCAGCCCTTTCAATTGGGTGGGCAAGTGCCTCTTGCCCTTGGGTTAACTTGGTGAGTGTTTTACTCTCTATGTTGTAGTTATAAATATCAGTAGCGCTATTTAAACCTGCAACAAAGTAAAGTGACTCGCCATTAAGACTAAAGCTCGGCTGACTTAAATATTGATACCCGTTTGGCATAGGTACTAATTGCTGCTGATTGCCGCCTACACCTTGTATATACAATTGCCAATTTTCATTTAATGATGTTGATAAATAAGCTAATTTAGTCTCATCAGGACTGAGAATTGGGTAATCGTAAGTTGTCTCAAGGCTTTTTGTAAATAATGGCGTGATGGTTTGCGTATTTAGATCAACCTTCACTAACTCAGAGTAGCCATCTCTTATTTGTTCGCCATATAAGGTTTCACCGTTACTGGTTACGTTAAAGCGGCGTATACCAGCAAGTTCGGTAAGTTGTGTAATATTTCCAGTGTCAGTGTTATAGCTAAATATGTCAGACACTTTGTTATAAATACCCGACTCTTCATTGCTGTACGCATTAAAATATAACGTTGTGCTATTTACCCATTGAGGGTTTGCAATACCAGCTCGATTAATTTGATTAAGCACTTGTTTTTGTTCGCGCTTAAACACACTTGGCGCTGCATCGGGAATGTCTTGTGCATCATTTTCGAGTAGCTCTTTTTGCGCTTTAGTAAACTCTTCTTGCGCTTTAATGTTGTCATCCGTGCTATAAATTATAAGCTTGGTATTACTCTCTTTGTCTCGCTCAACAATTGCAATTTTACTACCATCTTTTGAAAGTGCGGGGTTACTTGCATATAAATTAAGCTCAAGCCAAAGTTCACTATTAAGTAACACCTCTCCTTGCTCTATTTGCATTGCTTTATAGGTATATTCAGCTATAAATCGACGATATAGCTTGGCTGCACTTTGCCCAAACACACCGCCAAATGCCTCATCAAAATCCCGCGTTTTTACGCCTTGCATTCGCGTCCAAACACTATCGAGTGTTTGCTCTGAATAGTTTTGCTCTAGCCAATTTAAAAAGCGGCTCCCCATTAAATACGCCATTGAGCCGCCCATAAAGCCCTGCTCGCCATTTAATTGCCCATAGGTTGGCAAAGCACCTTGCTGAGCAAATTCTCGCAGTATTGACTCTGAGTAGTTATCAAATAAACGCCCACGGCCCGTCATTTTAGACTCAATCAATGTGGCATAACCTTCGGCTACCCAGCGCGGTGTATCACTGTAGGTTAAGTCGTATAAATCCCATATGACACGTACTTTTTGCTGCCAGTCATTGCGTGTTGGCTGTGCTAAGTGTACTAAGTGAATATATTCATGCAGTACAAGTAACTGCTGCCAGCCAGCGCTGTTTGATATAACGGTGTCGGATTGTGGTGGGGTTGTAAAAAGCGCCATTACAGGATTATTTGAGGTAGGTAGCGCAAAGCCATTTGCCGCATTTAGGGGATCAAACACCACTACATCAACTGTTTTATCAAGTGCTCGGTTTTGCTGCTCAAGCACTTTGATGCGTACTATTTCAAGCTCTGCTGCAGTTGATTTAGCAAAATCAGCATGCTCAACACTGTAGTGAACATTAAAATGTTCGGTATGAATAGTTTGCCAATCGGCTGCAAAGCTCGGTGCTGCTAGTAATAAAGCTGATACGATAAGTGTTTTTTTCATGAGCGTCCCTAAAAGAATTCCTTAATACCATCTAGAGTATTATTAAATGTCTTTCATGGGCAGTAAGAAAGTGTAATAAAACATGTGAAAATGAGTATTTACACATGTTTTATTAGGGTGATTTACATCCAGCTGCGAGTATCTGACTCAATCTGTTTGATTGTAAAATCAATAATAAAGTCAGCATCTTGCTGCTTTATATAGGGCATAAATGCAAAGCCCGAAGCAAGTTGTATATACAGGCTTTTCAAGCCTGATTTTCTCATTAAGTACGTACTTATACTGCGTGCACTTTGCGCTTTATAAAGCTCAAAAACACGGTAATGAACGCCAATCATACCTTTGCGTACAACCATGTAAAATCGGCCATTATCCTCATGCATGTAATAACCATAACGCTGATACGACAAAGTTACCAAGCCAGAAAACACCACCAAAACACCAAGGCTTATCAAAGTATTAATATCAGTAATAAAACAAAAGCCAAACACGAGTGCACTGGGTAACAATGAATAAAAGCCTAAATTTTTATACAAAAGCGCTCGTTCTGCGCGCTTAAAAGCGAGTTTTTTACTATTAAACCACGGGTAAATCCACTGGCATACACTATCAACTTGTTCGCTATTTAATACGGGTAATACTAACGTTTGTTTATTTTTTTTAGCTGCAACACCGGCTGCTATTCCGCCGCTACTTGCTTGTAAACACTCCACGGTAAATCGCTTTAGTAATCGCCCCATTAGGTTTTGTTTAATAACAATAGATTGCACTTTATCCATGCTCATTGAAAGCTGATGGCGCTCTAACAAGCCAGCAATACGTTTAAACTTTTGACCTTTAAAATAAAGCTCAAAGTTATAAAAACGAATAAGCGACATAGTCACCGATAGCATCACAGCGACCAAAACTAGCAAAACAATTAAGGTGATCATCGCAAAAGTAGCAGCGCTTGCCAGCATACCAAGCTCTTGTTGATAAAAGCCTTCTACTTTCGCAATAATTTGCTTCTCTAAAAAATCAACAATCAGGTTTATAAAAGGGGCAACAGCAGCGATTGCTAAAATAGCCATATTCGACATTAAACCAAATTTGGCTATTTCTTTATTACTAATGCTTAGGCTGTTTTCGATAGTGTCTGTTTCGCTTTGTTCAGTATTTTGTATTTCTTGCTGTTGCTGCGCTTTAAAATCAAATATTTGTTTACGCATTTGCTGTGCGTAATCTTGAGTGACGCCAGGTAAAACAACTTCTTGTGACACACTGCCTGCGGCATCAAAAATACAATTAACTAAGTTTACAGGGATAAAATAAAATGGCTCGGCAATATTAACGTTTTGCACACGGCCAAATTTAAGCGTAAGTCGCTCTTTTTTAAATACACCTTTGTTAAGCAATATTTCGTTGTCGCTACTAATAGAAAACTTAAAATTTAAATAATATAAAAATGAGTAAATAAATAGCAAAATCAGCGCAAGACCGCCTGCAACCTGTGCCCAAAATAATTTATTTTCTACTTGAGTAACAAACACCACAAGCATGGGCAGTAAGTTTAAAAGGCCATCTTTTACAAACCGCACACTAAAGTGCACAACAAAGTATAAAAGTGCCCAAGGCGATACTTTTTGCCAGTAAATAGGGCTCGCTTTATCTTCGATAATTGTATTACTCATCGACTAAAGTTGCCTGAGTAGTTGTGCCGTCTTGACGGTAATTTTGTACAAATTGGCGCATATTTTTACAATCATCATGGGTTAGCCCACTAATTTGTAAATCGGCACTTACACCGCCAGCGCTAAATAATTTAATGCTCGCAAGGCTAAGTTTTCGCTCTATTGGCCCTTGGTGTATTTCCATATGCTGTACACGCGCTAAAGGCAATACCGTCACTTGTTGCCAAATAACGCCTTTTTTAAAAGCAATGTCATGATTTCGCACTGCAAAACCTCGCAACCTCACACTTATCATGTTGTACGCCATAGATATGGCCACCAAAATAGGCATACCAATTAGCAAATACGTTTGTACCTTATTAGCAAAGGCTTCATTAAAATAACAAACAGCAATAAGCGCTCCAATTAGCGGAATATAAAACAGAAGCGAGCTAAGTTGCGCATGTAATAACGCTTTGTTAGCCAATGGCTTAAAGCTAATATCACCATGCTTTGGCAAATCCATTATTTGTTGATTGTTAAACACTATTTATCCCTATTACTGCTTTAATTACTTACCAACCAATGGTGGTTATTAAGGTGTGGCTTTGTTTTGGCTCAAGCGTTACTTTATCGCCTAAAACATTAGCGGCCTCTAGGCAGAGCATTGTTTTATATTCATCATCAGCAAAGTTAGATAAGCGTTTTGATTTTTCTATCCATGGGTTCCAAAGTACACACGAACTTGAATTTTCGCGGCTCACATTAATAACACCTTCTGGCGTATTAATGGTTTGCTCTGTATTTGCTTGTGTATAAACCATGTCGGTTTCGCGATCAAAGCTTACAATGTCATTTTGTACAAATGGCCCTTCACTAAACTCAATATATTGCGCGCCTTGCAACCCATCAACATGAGTATTTGTAATGTCTGAGGTAGGAAAATAGGTATGCAGCGCTTGAGTAAAGCTAAATGGCACTCTTCCTAAGTTAGTGGTCGTCAAGCGAACCTGTAATTTATCGCTTAACACAAACTCAACTTTTAATGCTGACTGATGCGGCCAATACGTTGTATTAACTAGCTTCATAGGTAACTTTAAACTAACCGTAATTTGCTCATCAGATTCGTGTACTTCATCGGCTTGCCACACACTTGTGCGTGCAAAACCGTGGGCAGGCCATCCATCATTAGCATGTGTACCAAACCATGGCCAACAAATTGGAATACCACCTCGAATACTTACACCTTCTTGATAGGTTTCGCTCTGTGACACCCAAATAAGCGGCTTGTTATTTTTAGGAATAAACTCGGTAATTTGCCCACCTTGCAAAAATATTTTTGCATCGCACTTTGCACTAGCTATTTTAATAAACTCAAGACCGGTTTCGCTTTGCTCAATGCTAACTGATGGCGATAATTTCATACCTTCCCCTATAATACTGATACTAAAGATTTTTAATATTTGTGCAAAAACAATAATGCATACTTAAAGTATACGCTATTGATATTAAATATTGATTGCTGAATTTGTTCATTGCCGATTAATACATCTACAGTAAACTCACAAACAATTACTTTGTACTAACAGCTGTAAATGAATAATACTAAAGTCTATGTAATAAGACTTGCCAATTATTCACAACCTACGTACTGTGCGCAACTTAATGTATACAAGATGCTAAGAATATTTAATAAATTTTGAACAATATAATTTTACATTAGTTTCTGCTCTAAGCATTAAAAACCAATAAAAGCGGGTTGAAATACAATATATAATTTGAATTCAATTTATTTGATGTGTAACATTTCGCGATTACGGCAAGCTATTGCTTTTTCGACGAGATAAAAAAATGCAGAAATATGACGAGTTATTAGTTTCTTTACGTAAAGTGATCCGTGCGATTGATTTGCACTCTAAGCAACTAAATAAAACAGCGGGTTTAACAGGGCCACAACTGCTTATTATGCAGGAAGTTTCCCAAACAAACGGCATAACTGCCAGTCGTATTGCTCAAAATGTCAATTTAAGCCCAGCAACCGTCACAAATATTCTAGATAGAATCGAAAGTAGAGATTTAGTAACACGCGTACGCAGTCAAATGGATAAACGACGAGTGAGCTTATACCTCACAGAAAAAGGAAAAGAGTTACTTGAAAAAGCACCTCAGCCATTGCAAGAACACTTCATTGAAAAGTTCTCTGCACTTGCTGAATGGGAACAGAGTCTTTTACTCTCGTCAATGCAGCGCGTAGCCGCAATGATGGATGCTGACAAATTAGATGCATCTCCCCTACTAGAAGTTGGTGCGCTGACTCAAGCTCCTAAAGAATAAATAATAAAAACACATAAGTTTTGTACTTACTCTAAACGTAAGGCGTTTTTTGACGCCTTGAATTTTTTATTTTTTAATCAACATCTGAGCAGCTACTATGACTAAACTCTCTAAATTAACGTTAGCATTAATTTTAAGTGGTGTTACTGGCACTTCTTACGCCACGGATCTCGACACCCTTCAAAACCAATTAAAACAACTAAAACAGCAAATGCAGCTGCTCGAAAATCAATTAATCGAAGAGAAATCCAAACAACAGAAAATCAATAAAAAGCATGAAGAGCAAGTTGCTAAAATTAGTAAAAAGGCTCAGCAAACAGCAACTGTTGTAGAGCCAGTAAAAAAAGACGACGGTATTAAATTCGGTGGTGCAATTCGCGCTAACTATAGCGTGGCCTCATACGATGAAGATAATAAAGATCGTGACGGTGATTTCGATTTTGATATTTTTCGTTTAAATGTATCAGGAAAAATTAACGATATCTCAGTAAATGGTGAAATTCGCTTTTTTGATTATATGACCGTAATTAAATATGCCTATCTAGGTTATGAGTTTACAAATGATTGGGAAGCGCAAGCAGGCATTACACAAGTGCCATTTGGTAACGGTCCTTATAATTCTCATAACTACTTTTTTAGCAGCAACTATTATATTGGCCTAGAAGATGATTTTGATTTAGGTGTTGTCGTTAAACGCAAATTGAAAGATAACTGGAAATTAGACTTAGGCTTTTTCAAAAATGACGAGCTTGGCGGTGTTGACGGATCAGCATCAGATAAAAGCCATCGTTATTCTTATGATATTGTTGGTAGCCGCAGTGCAAGCGAAGGAACATATGCAGAACCAGCTAATGAGCTTGGTGAGTACAATACCTTTGCTGGGCGTGCAACATATCAAATTAAGCACAATAAAAACATAACAACAGATATTGGTATTTCACTACTCAGTGGCGGCTTACATGACGGTGTAGATCGAGCAGGTAGTTATGGTGCATGGGCTGTACACCTTGATAGTCAGATTAATAACTGGAATATTCAGCTTCAACATGGCGAGTATGACTACGACTTAGACGATCAAAGTGACCGTATTTCGGTTGCAGCCTATGCCTATTACGATACGATTTCAAGCGAGGCAACTATGTCTAGCCTTAACGTTGCCTACAATTATTCGGTAGAATGGGGGCCTGTAAATGCCCTACAATTTTATAACGACTACAGCACCATATACGACAAATCAGACGATAGCGCCAATACATGGATGAATATAACAGGTGTGAGTGTATCGGCCGGTGCCTTTTTTACCTACTTTGATTACGTTCAAGCGCGTAACCAGCCATTTATTGGCGGAACAATGATAGGAGATGGCGATACAGAGCGTCGCTTCAATATAAATTTAGGTTACTATTTCTAAAAAAGTCGCACATAATCTATTTAACAATAAAAAAGGGCAAAATACATTTGTCCTTTTTTATTGCGTGCTGTTGTTATTTCATACCAATCTGCTTATATATTTGGTCTATTAAATGATAAAAAACCGCACTAAAACCAAGCAAAAATTTTTAACGAAATGAGTCACTATTTAATACTATATAATCATCATGTTTTTAATAAAATTGGCATAAGTACTTCGAATTACGCCTCAATTAGCCTACAATTTAATGTATCCGTAATTAAACAAAATGAGTATAAGTGAATATAAGAGCAGCCTTTGTTTGTTATAAAAATTTATGGCTAAAAATGCTAGGGCTGATACTGGTTGCACTTGGTATTATTGGCATTGTACTGCCTGTTATGCCCACCACTATATTTTTCATTTTAGCGCTCACTTGTTTTACTCGCTCATCGCCCGCGCTAGAACACTGGTTACTTAACCATCCTCGTTATGGGACTACATTACAACAGTGGCAAGCTCACAAAGTGGTTCCCGTTAAAGCAAAATGTTATGCCGCCATTGGCATGTTAATTGGGTTTATATTTTTACTGTACTCTACTGCCCCGATTTGGGTTATTTACCTCGTTGCAGCGATAGAAATATCGGTAATGATTTACCTTATCTTAAGGCCCTCCACTCCACCTAAGTACTAAACGCATCCCTACAAATACCCTCTACTTGTAAAATCTTAATGTAAAGTTAAGTAAGTAAATTTGTAATGGCTAATGCAAATCATTATCATGTTGTAAATTTTACAACATTAAACTATTTATGGCGTTTATTAATAAGCGAACTTTGTATAGTACAAGTCGCGCTCTACATATTTATATTTCTACAGCTTTGTTTTTTCTGCTTATTTTGTTTTGCGTTAGCGGCATTGTGCTCAACCACATTGACTGGCTTAAAAACGATAAAAATAACGGCCAAGTAACGGCGGCAATTCCAGCTGAGTTAGTTACCAAAGCGAATGAACAGCTAAATACGTTACCTACGCTTTACCCTGAAATAGAAGCTTACCTAGCCGAGCAATATGCACTTACAAAAGTAAAAAGCATTGAGTGGGAAAAAGAAGACGCGCTTGTCATGCTCGACTACCCACTACCTGCTGGGTTTGCCTACGCAGAGCTTGACTTTACAACTGGCGAACTAAATCTTGATTACCAAACAGGTGGCTTTTTAAGCCTTATTGGCGACTTACATAAAGGCCGCCACAGCGGTGAAATATGGAGTTGGGTGATTGATATATCTGCCGTACTAATGATTATATTTGCCATCACCGGCATGATTATTTTGTTTCAAAACAGAAAAAAACGCTTAGCAGGAATATGGATAACTTTACTGGGAGTGGCAACTCCACTGGTTATATATTTATGTTGGGTTCCACAAATAAAAGGAGTGTCTTAATGGTTAAATTTAAATTATTTATAAGCGCCGCATTACTGCTCGTAGCTGCGTTTTTTCAAACAACAGCGCATGCGCAAACATCACAGCTAGAGATTGAATTAACGCTTCCTGACTTAGAAGTGCAACCGTATCACCGCCCTTACGTTGCAGTTTGGCTTGAAACTCCTGAGCGCAAACACGTTACAACGCTTGCACTTTGGGTGCAAAAAGCAGAATGGTTTAAAGACTTACGCCAATGGTGGCGTAAAGCCGGTAAAAGCGATGCCAACTTTGACGGCATTAGCGGCGCAACCAAGCGCGCGGGTACTTACACCATAAATTGGCAAGGTAATGATTTAGACGGTAACCCAGTAAAACCAGGTAAATACTTACTAAATATTGAAGTTGTACGCGAAGAAGGCGGCAGAGACTACACCCGCGTTGAGCTCGATTTAACTAAATCAGGCAAGCTGACAATTGATGGTAAAAACGAGTTTTCTAAAAGCTTCGTCACTGTAAGCACTAAGTAGCTGCTACTTAATCATTTGAATTTAAGGAAATACAATGAAAATTAATTTATTAAAAACGGCATTAATCGGCGCATTGAGCTTATCTGCTTTAGTGTCAACTTCGGCAAGTGCACACGGACGTTGGTTACTACCTTCGCATACATCTTTATCAGGCGATAAAGCGCATTACGTAATGATTGACGCGAGTATTTCAAACGAAATATTTGCACCAGACAAAGCCTTTAAACCTAAAGAAAAAGGCGCCGAGTACGACGACACATTATTAATGGCACTTGCACCTAATGGTGAGCCAGTAAGCGACACTATTCGTGCTTATTACTTAAAACGTAAAAGCTCAGCTGCGGTAAGCTTAACAGAGCAAGGCACTTACCACATTGCAATGACCCAAAAGCCAATGTACATGACCTTCTACAAAAATGAAGAAGGTAAGCGCAAGCGCGTATTTGGTAAAAAAACAGACGCAAAATTACCAAGCAATGCAAAAGATGTAACGACAACGAAGGTTGTTTCAACAGTAGATACATTTGTAAGCCGAAATGGCACCTCAAAACCTGCACAGTTAGGTTTAGGCTTAGAGCTTAGCGGTCCAACGCATCCAAACGATTTATTTGTAGGTGAACAAGCACGTTTTCAGTTACTACAAGATGGTAAATCTGCTGGTGAAGGCGTTGAAGTAAGTATTTTAAAAGGCGACACACGCTACCGTAACGAGCGTGGCGAAGTAAAAGTAACGACCGATAAAGACGGGATGTTTACAATTACGTGGAAAGAGCCAGGCCTATACCTAATCGAAACCTCTAACAAGGTTACCGTAAATGAAGAAGGCGTAGATGCAGGACGTTATGCATTATTTACAACGCTTGAAGTTGCCCCTGAATAATTTAAATTACTAAATTTAAAAAATTGAAAGGCCAAGCATTTGCTTGGCCTTCTTACGTATTACTAACTTTTATCTAAAATCCCCTTGAATTCGTAACCATTCGACACAAGATTACAACTACAACGATCCAAACGCCTATATCGCGCGTAAACACTGGGGCGTGTTGGCCTTTGTGGATTGAAATTTGTTCAATCTAGGAGCGATTTAATCGCGGCGCGAGGTTTGTAACCTAGTGGGCTAAGTAAAAACAGAGTAACAAAGAGTTAATCGTTCCTAGAAAGAACCCAAAGGGCAGCGCATGTTTGCCATTTATGCTGCGTTATCGCCTATTTATGGGGAGTAACCACACTACATAGGCTCTGCCTTGCCTAAAAGCCAAACATACTGCTGCAAATTCAATCACCAAGGCAACACGCCCCAGCTTATGTATTAACAACTTAGAATATCTTAGATAGTTTTTATCTTTGCACTAGGGTAGTCGCTTCTATATGATGCGCTCCTTTTCGAATTACTAGCAGTTCTTGGGGAACAATTAATGACTTTTAAGCGTTTATCTGCAAATAAACTAGCACTTAGCTTGGCCGTTACCACTGCACTTAGCACACCTTACTCTATGGCCGTTGCCGCAGAGCAAGATAATCAAGCAGAAAAGAATATCGAAGTAATTTCGGTTACCGGTACTCGCAGAAGCCTACGCAGTATTGCCGAAAGCTCAGTACCTGTAGATATTATTACCAGCGGTGATATGCAAAGTACGGGTCAGCTAGAAATAAGCCAAATACTAGCAAACCAAGTACCTAGCTTTAACTACCCAAGTGCCACTATGGGTGATGGTACTGACCATGCAAAACCAGCTGTTTTACGTGGATTAGCACCCGATCACACATTAGTACTTATAAACGGTAAGCGCCGCCATGCCGGTGCGCTATTAAACTTAGCAGGTGTTGTTGGCCGAGGCTCTACCGCTGTTGATTTGAACATGATCCCAACCTCTGCAATTAAACGTGTTGAAGTACTACGTGATGGCGCAGCCGCACAGTACGGTTCTGATGCAATTGCTGGGGTAATTAACATTGTACTTAAAGATGCCTCAGAAGGCGGTAGCGTAAGCGTAACGTACGGTAAATACGATACTCAAATGGCTGGCGTACCTCAGCTAGAAAGCACCTACGCAGATGCAAACGGCAACTTAGCGTTTAATACCGGTGGCGACCGCGAAGTAAACGACGGTGCAACACGCACTGTTAGTGCAAACTCTGGTTTTGCGTTATCTGATAACGGCTTTGTAAACGTATCCATTGAATACCGTGATAACGACTCAACGCAGCGCTCAGGCTTTGACCCACGCGAACAATACAGCCGTCTTGATGATGGCAGCCTAGACCCACGCGAATTTACTATCGATCGTTACAACCACCGTTTTGGTAAAGCCGACCTTGAAGATTACGCGTTGTTTTACAACATGGGTTACGATTTAGATAACGGCTTAAACCTTTATTCATTTGGTAGCTACTCAAAGCGTGAGGGTAATTCAGGTGGTTTTTACCGCCGTGCAAAAGACAGCCGTAACGTTTTAGAAGTGTACCCCGATGGCTTTTTGCCGCAAATTGAAACAGACGTACAAGACCACTCATTTGCACTGGGCTTAAAAGGCGAAACTAACGACTGGACATGGGATGTAAGTACCAACTACGGCCGCAACGACTTTGGTTTTGGTGTTGTAAATAGTATTAACACATCACTAGGTGCCGACAGCCCAACCGAATTTGACAACGGAGCACTGATTTACGATCAGTTTTTAGTAAACGCAACAGCCAATACCACACTCGATTTAGGCTTACCTGATGACGTATTTTTTACCGTAGGTACTGAATACCGCCACGAAAGCTACAAAATAGAAGAAGGCGAAGAAGCGTCTTACATCACCGCACTTGATAGCGACGGTAACCCAATTGCAGCCGGTGGCGCGCAAGTACTTGCTGGTTTTGGACCAGAAAGTGCGACTGATGAAAGCCGTCATAACATCGCTTTATTTGTTGAGTTTGATACCTACTTAACAGAAAAATGGAACGTAGTTTTAGCGGGTCGTTATGAAGATTACAGCGACTTTGGTGACACATTTACTTCTAAGCTTGCTTCGCGTTACAGCATTACTGAAAACCTATCGCTGCGCGGTGCAATTAGCACCGGTTTCCGTGCGCCATCTTTAGCGCAAAGCTCGTACCGCCAAATCTCTACTGTACTTGAGAACAACCAACCATTTGAAGTTGGTCTATTCCCAACCGATTCTGCAGCAGCGCAAGCGCTAGGTGCTCAGCCGCTAGATGCAGAAGAGTCAGTAAACGTTACTGCGGGCTTTATGTACACGCAAGGCAGCTTTAGCTTAACAGTAGATGCGTACCGTATTGATATTGATGACCGTATTGTATTGTCTGAAAACTTAGAGGGCGATGCAGTTGTTGAAATACTACAAAATGCCGGTGAGCTAAATACCGAAAGCGTACGTTACTTTACCAACGCGATTGACTCACGCACGCAAGGTGTAGATATAGTTGCCACTTATAACCTAGATTTAGACAACTTAGGTGATTTACGCCTAAACGTAGCCGCTAACTTTAACGACACCGAAGTAACACACGTAAACGACAACCCAAGCGAGCTAAACTCACTAGGCGACGACTACGTAGTGTTTGCCCGTCGTGAAGTAGGCCGCTTTGAAGAAGGCACGCCAGATAGCAAATGGAACCTATCAGCAGTGTGGAACTTTAACGAATGGCAAACTACCCTGCGCGCAACACGTTATGGTGAAGTCGCTGATATATCAACTACAGCTGATCGCGATGAATACCTAGACCCTAAATGGATCACCGACTTAGAAGTGGCATACCGTCCAGACGAATATTGGAAATTTGCCGTTGGTGCAAACAACTTGTTCGATCAATACCCACAAGCAACCGTGGATAACATTGGTTACTCTGACTTTGGCCAAATATTCCCGTACACACCGTATGCACCTTACGGATTAGACGGACGCTTTTTATATGGCAACATTACTTACAGCTTTTAATTAGTTTACTAATAAAAGCAGAGCAATTATAAAAGGATGCATCGCGCATCCTTTTTTATTAATAGTTAGTTATTTTAACCACTTATTGGTATTTCAACTTTCATAAAAAACCACCACCCTATATAAAACAACAGCTTACATTTCGGCCTCATTTTTGCTCTATATTGTTTATATAAATACAAACAATAAATACCAAAGGACTAAACATGAGCTCATCAACTGTATCTAACATTACAAAACCACTTTCGCTTATTGGCGGCATTTTATTATTAAGTGGCTGTGTATTTCATATATCGCCAAGCGTTGCCTCAGTAAAGCAAACTCAACAGCTATCACTGCCAAGCAATAATCTAGAATATTTAAATGTGTTAAGCGGCGCAGGTAGCCTTGAAATAAAAGGCTCAAAAACAGCCACCAGCATTAGTGTTAACGCCACCATTTACACAGCCGACATTGAAGACAAATACGAGCTAACGCTCGAGCAAGACGGTAAACAGGCAAAACTTGTTGCCCAAAATAAAAGCCGTAATGGTATTAGCTTTTACAATGGTCAGTCTCCACATATTGATTTAGTGGTTACTGTGCCAAGTAATCTAAATTTAGATATTGATGATGGCTCTGGCGACATTTTAATAAGTGCTATGCAAAGCAATATTGATGTAAAAGACGGCTCGGGGGACTTAACTATAAGCGGTGCTAAAAACCTAACTGTTGACGATGGCTCAGGTGAAGTAAACTTTGAAAACATCGCGGGTAATTTAGAATTAACCGACGGCTCTGGCAGTATTCACATTAACAACGTAAGCGGCAATGCAACTATTGACGATGGTTCTGGCGAAATGCACGTGAGCAACATAACCGGTTCGCTAAACGTTGAAGATGGATCGGGTGATATAGTAATAAGCCATATTAGCGGTGCAGTTAATGTTGATGATAACTCTGGCGACCTGCTTATTGAGCATATTGGTTCAAGCGTAACAATTGAAGATGGTTCGGGTGATATTCGCGTTAATCATGCAAAGGGGCTGACTATCACTGAGTCGGGCTCGGGCGATGTAAGTATCGATAATATTAGCGGTTCAGTAAAAGTAGCTGACTAACTTTATTTAAGCGTTATTCAACTGCCATTTAATATACTTTATGCCCTATCGATCTGGGCATAAAGCACTCCTCTCAAAGTATAAGTTATTTAAAAGCAGCACTGCTTCACGTTAACTATTTCCTAAAATAATATAAAAAGTACCTATTTTGATTTATTTTTTTGCTTTATAGCTAATTTCGGTACATATTAGTATTCGACTTTATTAAAAGGATATTAATACTATGAAATGGAAACTCTTAATTCTAATCACGACTCTATTCACGCTTGTTGCATGTGGCTCTGGTGGTTCAGACTCCAAAACAGTAACTAAACCGCTCAGCACTAACACAAAGCCTGTTGCGGTTATTACCACCGAGCAATCGGAATTTAAAGTAAATACCACCCTCGTTTTTAGCGCAGCACAAAGTAGTGACCCCGATGGCGATGCACTCACCTATCAATGGCAATTAACCAGCAAAAACGAACAAGTAGAAATACCGATTACGGTTAATAATGAAAGTACCGTTGAGTTTTCGGTATCTGAAGCACAAGAGTACCAATTAGTATTAACCGTGAGTGACGGCAAACTTTCAAGCACACCTGCACAAAAACAACTCACCGTTACTGCAAATACCCAACTAATTGCTAACGCAGGCAGCACACAAACCGTTAAACAAGGTGATGTTGTGCTTTTAAATGGCGCGCAAAGTAGCACAACCAGCGGCGCCATTAATCAATACAAATGGCAATTTATTACTAAGCCTGTAGCAAGTAATGCAATGCTTGAAAATGCGACTCAAGTAAAAAGCCAGTTTGTTGCCGACGAAATAGGCGAGTTTAAGGTTGAGCTTACCGTTACTGATTCACAAGGTGATACGGCAAGCACTGTCGTACTCATAAAAAGTGAATCGCTTAATTCTAACTCATCGCCACAAGCGGTTATAAACGTAGAAAATCAAACAATTGCCCCAAATGAAGTTGTTACACTTTACGGTAACCAAAGTACTGATCCCGATAAAAACGATACGCTTAGTTATGCGTGGGCAATTACAGCAAAACCCCAGGGCAGCACGCCTGCTCTTTCAAACATGCAAAATCATACAGCTGGGTTTTCAGCGTCTACAGCTGGAGATTACGCGCTTTCACTCACTGTTACCGATCAACAAAACGAAAGTGATATCGCATCAGTTACTTTAACTGTTACCACAAGCAATAAAGCCCCAATAGCAACACTTGAATCCGAACGTGATATTACGTTAAACGAATCAACCACTTTGCAGTGCCAACAATGCAGCGACCCAGACGGAGATACGCTGAATTATAACTGGCAGTTAC
Organism: Pseudoalteromonas sp. 20-92; assembly: GCF_030847595.1. NCBI lineage: Bacteria > Pseudomonadati > Pseudomonadota > Gammaproteobacteria > Alteromonadales > Pseudoalteromonadaceae > Pseudoalteromonas > Pseudoalteromonas sp. 20-92. The sequence continues at coordinate 45,893 of NZ_JANJGQ010000009.1, read as the reverse complement.
AAGCCAAGCCTGTAAATAGTGCATCGCAACTGACTAACAACACATCAGCAACGCCCTCTATTGTTGCCGATAAAGAAGGCGACTACGTTGTAGTGCTTACAGTGTCTGATGGGCAATTAAGCTCAAACCAAGCAACCTCAGTACTGCATGCCAGTAGCAATAAAAAGCCTATTACTTTGGTAACTTATGCAACCTCCATAACAGTTGATGAACAAGTTTTACTTGATGCCTCAAATAGTTACGATCCAGAGGGCCAGCCACTAAGTTACCAATGGGAAATCATTTCGTCGCAAGGCCAAGCAACGCTTAGCAGTAATACAATATCAAAACCAACGTTTAGCGCATCAGTAGAGGGGCAAGTTGTTATTTCGTTACGCACTAACGATGGCGTGCAGTTCTCTGACACAAAAACCCTAACAATTGATGTAATACAAAATGCACTGCCAGTAATTAGCTTCACGGGGGAGCAATCACGCTACGATGTAGTGGGCAATACGGTTAAATTTGATGTAAGCCAAAGTTACGACCCAGAGGGAACCACTCTCGATTACGCTTGGACACTATCAGCCCCTTCAGGCTCGAGCACCAGCTTAAGCAATACAAACCAAAGTATTACCGAATTTATCGCAGATATGACAGGTAGTTACACGCTAACCGTTGTAGCAACTGATGCTGATGGCTTTTCAAAAAGTGTGCAATTTTCAATTACAGTAACTAACTCTGCACAACTTACCGGTCGTATTAAAGGGCAACTCACTAATGTGCAAAAAGCCGCTATAAGCAATGCACAGCTAACAATTAATGGACAGCAGTACAGCACCAACACAAATGGCTTTTTTGATGAAGAGGTTAATTTAGCGCAAGGTGAAAAAATAACGATAACAACAGCAGATCAAAGGCTTGCAGCTGGGGAATATAACTCTGTAGCTATTACGCAAAGCAATTTTACTGTGGATATAGGCCAAAATAGCATGCCCGTTTTACAGGCTGTTGAGGTTTCGGTATTTGTGTGTGCTGAGTTTTCAGGCCCCGACACCGTTAATTTACGTTTTAACATGGTAGATACACTTTTAGCGTCAGATAGCTTTCAATTTAGCTTTGATCAAACAAAACCACTTACTTTACAAAAAAGCGGAAGTACTTACCTCGATAGCGAATTAGATATCGACCTACCTGCATCAGCCGAATTTGAAGTAACAGTAATTGAAACAAACGTTGAAAATACAATCAGCTCAAACATTACTATTTACCATTCTGATTCAGGCCAACCAAGCTCTGCAATTATAAGTATTTGTAATATTTAGCCCCCAAATAAGCCCTTCAACATAAAGTGCTATTTTTAGCCCAGTAGTTATAACCATTAGTGTTATAACTACTGATAAATAAGCAACTTTGAGCCATATAATCCATTGTATTTTATAAGCAGCTAAGCCATTCTAAAAGCCTTGACGTTATTAGGATAAACGCGTGTTAGAAATTGCTTTAATTTACTTAGCAGCAGCCATAGTCGCTGTGCCTATTGCTAAACGAGTCGGACTTGGCTCAGTATTAGGTTATTTAATTGCCGGAATACTCATTGGCCCTTATGCGCTGGGTGTTGTGGGCGATCAAACCGATGTAATGCACTTCGCTGAATTTGGCGTAGTAATGATGCTGTTTTTAGTTGGTCTTGAACTACAACCTTCGCGTTTATGGACATTACGCCACTCTATTTTAGGGCTTGGCGGCTTACAGGTTGTGTTATCGGCAGCGGCTATTTTTGCATTTTGTTATTGGTTTTTTGCCATGCATTGGCAAACCGCACTCGCCATTGGTTTAATGCTCGCGCTCTCCTCTACCGCTATTGTACTGCAAAGCCTTGAAGAAAAAGGCTGGCTAAAGCAAGAAGCCGGACAAAACGCTTTTTCGGTATTGCTGTTTCAAGACATCGCAATTATTCCTATTTTAGCCCTATTGCCACTGCTTGCATTTGCCCCGCAAACTAGCACAAAAGAAATCAGCGATTCGATTATTGCAAGCTGGCCTGTATGGCAACAAGTATGTGTTTCGGTTGCGGTTATTGCCGCTATTATTGCCGGCGGTAAATACGTATCGGCCCCGTTATTTAGATACATTGCTCAAACACACATGCGTGAAATATTTACTATTTTTGCACTGTTTTTAGTGGTCGCTATTGCACTGGTTATGCAAAGTATTGGTTTATCGCCTGCATTGGGAACTTTTTTAGCGGGCGTTGTACTTGCCGAGAGCGAATTTAGACACGAATTAGAAGCCGATATAGAACCCTTTAAAGGCTTACTTTTAGGATTGTTTTTTATAACTGTTGGCGCATCAATTAACTTTGAACTGCTATTTAACGAGTTTAGTACCGTTATAGGCTTAGTGGTTTTACTCATTGTAGTTAAAGCCTGCATTTTATTTGCCCTTGCAGTTACCTTTAAAATTAGCAGCAAACAGCAGTTATTATTTGCCCTAGCGCTTGCCCAAGGGGGTGAATTTGCCTTTGTACTGCTAAGCGTAACCACCACCTTAAGTATTTTAACGCCCGAGCAAACCAGCCTTGTTACCTTAGTTGTCGCGGTATCAATGCTAATAGCGCCGTTATTACTTATGGTTTATGAGCAAATACAAAAACGCAGCAGCAGTGCTTTACCTGAGTTTGATAAGCCAGAGCAAATTAGCACCGCTAAGCACGTAATTATTGCGGGCTACGGACGTTTTGGCCAAATTATGGGGCGTTTACTGCACGCGCAAGGCTACGAAATTACCGTACTTGACCACAGCCCTAGCCAAATAGAATTACTACGCCGTTTTGGCAATACTGTATTTTATGGCGATGCAGCACGCCAAGAACTCCTTGAAGCCGCAGGCGCGCACACAGCGCAAATGCTAGTAATTGCAATTGATAACCCCGATAAAACTATTGAGATAATTAAGTTCGCGCATAAAAACTACCCGCAGCTTAAAATAGTTGCTCGCGCAATCGACCGCCGCCATGCGTATCAGTTACTTAATTTAAAAGTAGATGCGTTTAATCGCGAAACAGTCGACTCAGCTATTAACCTTGCCGTAGAAGCACTCGAGTTACTAGGTAACACTAAGCAAGATGCAGAGCGCGCCGGTAAGCTGTTTAGAGACCACGACCGCGCTGCAGTACTGCAACTTGCTGCATTATGGGGAGACGACGCCAGCTACGGTGTAGCAGTTCGCCAACGCATGGAAGATTTAAAGCAAGTGCTGCAACAAGATAAACAAGCACAAAGCGATTTAAATACCTGCGATAGCGGCGACTGCGAAGACGGCTTAACAGAAGTAGCGAGTAAACCTAAAAAGCCTGATGATGCTCATTTGGAGTAGCGTCTAAAAACTGATATGTGCTATTAGCGTGAGTTAATAGCACTGTGAATAAGTGCTACAATCAAATAAGTTGTCTGAAAGCATAGCTGTACTTTTTAGTTAGTGTTCAAAGCGCTTATATGTTCCACGCCAATCTAAATTTTCAGGATATTTAACCTTATAAGCATTTATTTCAGCCTTAGAAGCGTACTGAAAATAGATAGAAAAATAGTCACTTATGTAGCTTTCGCCGTCACCCATTCTCCAAAATATATCGCTCGGATGATAATTTGGAAATTTAATCCAAGGCGGTTTTGGCGGAGTATGCTTTAACTTATTTTCATAACGCTCTTTAAGCATTTTATTCCAAGCAGCTCTATGCTCTAGATACTTACCCCATTTTTCATCGGTAGTGTTAGCTGGTTTTTCACTTCCCATTGATGAAATAGGTATAAGCATTAAAATAAACACTAAGACGGTGTAAATATTTATAAAATTACGCATGACTAAATATGAGCTTTAATAAATGCTTTTAGTTCTTCTTTTTCGGCTTCGTTTGTAAATGTGCTAGCTGGGATTATTAAAGCCAATAACTTGTCTACAAATATATATAAATCACCTTTATTTTCTTCCATTGCTTCAACGGCTTGCCATTTATAAAAGTAACTTCCAAGATGATTAGTCTCGCAAATGCCATCAGCTTGAAATTCAATTGTTTTATTGCCAATCATTACGCCATTTTCATTGGGGATTGATTGCTCTTTTAACTTATAATTATTGTATAAAAATACAATAATTAATATTAAAAATGGCACTGCTACAATTAACCCACTTGGCCAATGAAAGTCAGAAAGGCGAATAGACTCAACCTGAAAAAAAGTCATAAGAACAACGGCTAGCACAAACCATACAATCATGTTTTTTATAAACCCTAAACCTTTATTATCTTTAGGCGCACACAACTTTTTTATTATAAAATCAGCATAGTCGGTATAATTCTTTTTAGTAACAGTAATAGATTTGAGCATAGTAATGTCCATATAGAACGCTTTTTAGCGCACAATTAAGTTTTGTGTTTAAGTAAATAGCTAACTACAAGCGTGTATCAAGCTTAACCAACTCACCTGATAGTACATCAAAAATATAATAAAGTGCTTCACTCTCCGGCTTGGTATAAATTAATACCATATTATTACTAATTAGCTGATAGCCTTCAATATTATCCATAATAGATTTCAAGCCAGAGCCGTCGTATTCAGAAACTAATAACTCTTTTTGGTCATCACTATTTAAAAAGCCATTTTTATTTGTATCTTTTTGTACAACTGAGAAGATGTTTTTACTTAGAACGCTTTGGTAACTGGTTTCTTTTAATTGAACCGGAGAAAAGCCTACAATTAATACGTTATTTTTGAATAACACTTTGTTTTTCTCGCCAGCTTTAGTAAACATTAAATTTACTGCATTACGACTCAAACTCAGTGCTGATGAAATAATAATCTCAGCATTAGCGCTGTAAGGTTTTTGATTTATTATTTTGTCAGACGTGATTTCTAAAATGTGAACATCTTTGATTTGACCAATATAATTTTTTTGTAACTTTGGTTCTTCATCAAGGGCTACGCTATGTTCAATCACCTGAACCTTAGGCGCAGAATAGCCACTTTTAAAAAGATCACTAATAAGGCTCTTACCAATAGCAAAAATTACAACTATCGCAGCAATAAATAGTAATACCTGATTAGATTTCTCAATAAAATTCATAATACGTGTTCTCAACGCAAACTCCTTATAAACAACTGTTTCACCTTTGGTAATTAATTTTTTACCCATTTTATATTGGTTTGTTTAATACCTAGACCTTGCTTGAAGCTTACAGGAAACTCTAATGTGGGCTTACCAGCCCAGCCTCTTTCAAGATATAAATTGTAGCCGTCATCATTTTTTTCATATGTAACAGCGGACAACCAAATACCATCCCAATCACCTAAAAAATCCAGTTCAGCTAAAGTGTTTGGGTATACCCCATTGCGGGTTTTATGTAGTTCAATTAGAGAAATAGCAGATACAAAGTTTTGTGTACCAAATTTCTCATCGGCCCCAGTTACTTTAAAATCACACCCAGATAGTAATAAAACAAATAAAAGACTAAATATATACCTTGTCATATGAAGCAACTTCTAACTTTGTTTAAACATTGCCGCAGGAAAATAACAAGTGAGTCCATACAAAGCATATAACTAAAAGTACTCGCATTTAATTCCCCATATAACAGCTTTGTTAATAGGCACTGTTGCAAACATCCCTATTGCGTGGACTTCTATTAGTATCAAATAGCGTAAGTTATTGCCAACTATAAATAATTAGTAAAAAGTTATGCTCATTTATAAGAAGGGACGGTTATTCGAGGTATTGTTTAGGCGGAAGTATTTTAAATTCACTTTATTTTAGAGGGCGGTTGGTAGCTCACCACAGCTTGCTGACTGAAGTATAAATCTCCCCCCTAACACAGCAAGCTCGTTTTACGCCACATTAAAACTCAACTAAAACCTAGTGGTGATGCCCGCCTTGAATAGCCTCGCCTTGCTGGTTGTAAAAACCTGTTGCACTGTGCTCAATAAAACCAAGGTTTATCATTTTAGCTAAAAATGGGTCATTTTCGTTATCGCCAATGTCGGCGTAATCGGTGGTTTGAAAACGATCCCACTGTGCAAATTGAGCACTAATTAACGGCTCATCTGTACTTACCTTATTAAGGCTTAGCAATGTACTGGTTTGGTTTTTTTTATTACTAATGCTAAATGTTTTAACTAATTTTGAATGCGTATAAAAGGCGAGGTTAAAGTCGTTGCCATTTTCGCTCAGTGTATAGTTTTTTACTTCATAGCAGCCTGTGCCTTGTGTGCTTACTAGGGTCATTTTTTCGATTAGGTGGTTATCCACCAGCTGGCTTTTAGCACTCCAGTTTTGTACGCCGCGTACCTCAGATGGTTGATATTCAATACCGCGTTGCTGGGCATTAAAGTAACGTATTGGGCGTATTTGATTATTGGCTAAGTGCTGCCAAAGCTCGGTTATTACTTCACTTTGATGCGCTACTTGCTGGTTGTTTCGCCAAAGGGTAAGTGACTCGCTGCTTTGCTGCGCTTTATGACTGTTGGTAATTTTATAATCGGCTTTTAAATGCTTGGCATCAATATCACATTGCGAGGCAAAGCTACTTGTACTCACAAGCGTGGCAATTATTAATAACGCTTTTTTCATTTAGCTATCTCTTATTTATATTTCAGGTTTATGGCAATAACATAACGATTATAAATGTCAGTTTAATGACAAAAACCCCGCACAGTATGCGGGGTTTTTATTTAGATATATTTAACTAAATTTATAACTAGCCGGTATTTATTGCGCTAGTTTTTCGTCTGCTGTTTTTACAAAGTCAGCGGCAAAGTCCATTACATGGAATAAAAAGCTTTGCTCGTTTGTGCCTGTTACCAAGTGTGCACCTGGCCCCATTGCATAAACGCCTACGTCTTCACCGGCATGTGTTTCTGAGCCCATTGGTACCAGTGCTTCTTGATGAAAACCAGGTGTTGTTGTATCAACATCAGTTAAATCAACACGCCCTGTAACCGGTGCAAAGGCATAACCTGCATCGGCATCGGTCTCGCTGCCTAGGTTTCTAAAACCACCACCATTGGTGTAACCAACCGTTGTATAAGGCATATCATCGGCAGCTAAGCTTGCCTCAGTAGCGCCTACTGCAACCACTTTACCTAAAATTGGGTTACCGCGTTTAGGGTAACCGGCAATGGTAAATACATGGCTGTGATCGGCAGTTACAACTATTAATGTTTCTTCTGGGTTGGTGTTTTCCATCGCCACTTTAACGGCTTTGGCAAGCTCAATGGTGTCGTTTAACGCGTTATAAGCGTTACCCGCATGATGCGCGTGGTCAATTCGACCCGACTCAACAGTTAAGAAAAAACCTTGCTCGTTGTTATCAAGTACGTTTATTGCTTTTTCGGTCATTTGTGAAAGCGAAGGCTCGCCTGCAACATCGTTTGCGCGGTCAGCTTCGTACTGCATGTGGGATTCGTTAAATAAGCCTAACACTTTAGTGGCGTCGTTACTTATTGCATCAAAACCGGTTTGATCCATTACGTAAGTGCCATTTGGATACTGCGTTTTCCACTCTGCGGTTAAGTCGCGGTTATCTGTACGATCCCCTTCAACTGCACTTACTGCATCGGCTGAATTAAACGCGGCATCTTTTGGTAAAAAGTGACGACGACCGCCGCCCATTACTACGTCAATACCGTCTACATCAACACCACTAAAGCGTACTTCTAGGTTGGCTTCAAAGTTCACTAGTTGCGATGCAATGTCTTCACACGTTGCAGCGCTTTCTGGCATATCGGAGATATCTTCCCAGTTACGCTCTGCCGATTTAGCATACGTTGCAGCGGGTGTTGCGTGAGTAATACGCGCTGTAGAAATAATCCCTGTTGCTTTGCCTGCAATTTCAGCAAGCTCTAACGAGGTAACAAGTTCGTGCCCTTTGCCTGATGCACAATTACCACGTTCAACCGCTTCATCAATACCAATAACGCCTGCGTCGGTTTTAACACCCGATGCCATTGCAGTCATAGTGCCTGCCGAATCTGGCGTTTGCGCATCTACGTTGTATGTTTTTACAAAGCCCGAAAAAGGCATAGTTTCAAAGCTTAACTGGTGTTCTTCACCCATTTCACCCTCTAACTGACCCGCTAAAATACGTGCTGCGGTTATGGTAGAAATACCCATACCATCGCCCACAAATAAAATTACGTTTTTAGCTTTGCCTGATTCAGTAACAATGTTGCTACTGGCTGTTTGTGCAGCACCTAATTTTGTTTGTGCTTCACTAAACCATGTATTACTAGTGAGTGAAGCTAACTGCTCGCTTGTTAACGCCGTTGCAGGTGCATTACACACTAAATTAGTTGAGTTAACTTCGTTGCTATCTAGCATGTCGTTATTATTGGTATCTGCGCCTACTTGCGTCTCTACACCGCCATTAATACACTGCTCAGAGCCCACTGCAATAGCGTTATCTACTGCGATAATATTGTTTTCATTTTTGTTATCGTCACTCGAGCAACCTGCAAGCGCGACCATTACTGCCAAAGAAAGTACCGTTAATTTGTTCATGTTAGCCGCCATTATTGCTGAATTAGTTCAAGAGCTTGATTAATTAGATGAAATACAACGTTTTGTTCAATTACACCTTGGGCTAGCTGAGCACCAGGACCTTTAGCATGCAGTGAAATATCTTCACCTGCGTGTGTTTCTGACCCCATTGGTACAGTTGCTTCTTGGTGAAAACCTGGGGTTGTTGTATCAACGCCATTTAGCTCAACACGCCCTGCTACAGCAGCACTTGTGTAACTTGCATCAGCATCAGTCTCGTCGCCTAGGTCTCTAAAACCTAAACCATTTGCGTAACCGACTGTGGTGTACGGCATATCGTCAGCAGCTAGGCTTGGTGTTGTTGCACCTACTGCAACTACTTGACCTAAAATTGGATTACCACGCTTAGGGTAGCCTGCAATAGTAAATACATGACTGTGATCGGCGGTGACTAAAATAAGGGTTTCTTCTGGATTGGTGTTATCTACCGCTGCTTGCACGGCTTTAGCAAACTCAATGGTGTCGTTAAGCGCGTTGTACGCATTACCCGCATGATGCGCGTGGTCAATTCGGCCCGACTCAACCGTTAAGAAAAAACCGTTATCGTTTTTACCAAGCACTTCAATTGCTTTAGTGGTCATATCGGTAAGCGAAGGCTCGCCCGCTACATCGTTTGCGCGGTCAGCTTCGTATTGCATGTGGGATTCGTTAAATAAACCAAATACTTTAGTGGCATCGTCTGCTATTGCATCAAAGCCTGTTTGATCCATCACGTACGTAGCATCTGGGTATTGTGTTTGCCACTCAGTTACTAGGTTGCGCTCGTCAGTGCGGTCGCCTTCAATAGCACTTACTGCATCTGTTGAGTTAGCTGTTTCGTCTTTTGGTAAAAAGTGACGACGACCGCCACCCATTACAAAATCAAGACCGTCTACGTCGGTCCCTACAAATCGTGCTTCCAGGTTTTTTTCAAAGTTAACCAGTTGCGATGCAATGTCTTCACAGCCACCCGTTACGGCATCTTCTGGCATATCGGATACGTCTTCCCAGTTACGGTCAGCCGATTTAGCATACGTTGCAGCAGGGGTTGCATGAGTAATACGTGCTGTAGAAATAACGCCGGTAGATAGCCCTTTAATTTCAGCCAATTCAGTTGCGGTTATTAGCTCGTTACCAGCTACTGTTGAACACACGCCGCGTTCAATATCTTCATCTACACCAATAACGCCCACATCGGTTTTCACACCCGAAATAATAGCCGTCATCGTGCCTGCTGAATCGGGAGTTTGCGCATCTACGTTATACGTTTTAACTTGTGCAGAGTATGGGAACTCTTCAAAGCTTAAATAACCTTCTTCGCCAGGTTGGTTATTACGCTGCCCTTGCAAAATACGCGCGGCGGTAAGAGTAGAAATACCCATGCCATCGCCCACAAATAAAATAACGTTTTTAGCTTTAGTGGCTTGTGTAGCCTGCGCTTGTGCTGTTTTTGTTGTTAGTTTAGTTTGCGCAGCGCTATACCAGCTGCTGTCTTTTTGGCTTTGCGGTAGTACATCTGCATGGCTCACTGCGCTAAACGTTAACGTTAGCGCGATTGCCGCAGCGACTTTTTTAATTTTCATTCATAATTCCCATTGTTTAGTGGTTATTTTTTGCTTGAAGTTAAAAATCTCAAATGAGTAACCGCTGCACTATAGAAAAAAGATATGACTAAAAAAGGTAATTTTGGTGAACAAAAAGTGACTAATATTTTACAAAAAAAAGACATAAAAAAGCGCAGCATGTTAAATGCTATAACTCTGGCTTAAAGCGACTGAGTTACACTCGCCTATGTTGATAGAACTGAGTATCGCCCGTATAACAAGTAGTTACTTTTCACCTTTTATATAGTGATTAAAAACGCCAATAACCTTTTGTTATTTTTTAATTACGCTTGCCTCCATAAATATAAAAAGGGGTAAAACCCATCAAAGTGGACATAAAATCGATTATTTAAATAATTACTGAAACACTTTGGATTACATTATTAGCACCTAAATTTGCAATTTAGAGCCAGTCAATTAAATAATCTAAGATCCATATAAAAATTAAACAGATAAGTGATAGGCGTTTTAAGCACTTGAGGTTTCTATTTAATTCACTTAAAAGAACACAAAATAAAACATAACAAACTGATTTAAAAAGCTTTAATTTAATTTTAAAAAACAAATCTGCATAGGTGTTAGTAAACTGGCTAATAATTAACAGATAAAAAAGTAGTACTTCTAAAATAAAATCACAATAAAGCTTGGTATACGGCTTAACTTACTGTTATCCTGCTTCGCATCGGGTTGATAGAAAACCCTATTTATTTGTAAGTACCACGTTGATATTAGTAATAATCCTTCGCGTTATCCTCAGTTAAATGTATGTTTTCTTCCTGTTAAATTGCCTTAATTTAAGGCGCACTTTTATTAATTCTTAGGATACTATTATGTCTAATACTACAACTGGTACAGTTAAATTTTTCAATGAAGCAAAAGGTTTTGGTTTCATCGAGCAAGAATCTGGTCCTGACGTTTTCGCTCATTTCAGCGCAATCTCTGGTGACGGTTTCAAAACTTTAGCTGAAGGCCAACGTGTACAGTTTACTGTTACTCAAGGTCAAAAAGGCCCACAAGCTGAAAACATCGTTAGCATCTAATTGCTTTCGTTAAATGGGTTAGCAATAACCCATTTTGAATACTAGTTTGAAAGAAGTTCTGTTTTATTTGTTAGTACCGAGTTGTTTTAGTAATAATCCTACACGATATCCTCAAGTTAACTATTTTTTCCGGCTCAATCGCCTCTTTTCAGGCACACTTATATTAATTTTTTAGGATACATATTATGTCTAATACAACTACTGGTTCAGTAAAATGGTTTAACGAAGCAAAAGGTTTTGGTTTTATCGAGCAAGAATCTGGCGCAGACGTTTTTGCACATTTTAGCGCAATCTCTGGCGACGGTTTTAAAACTTTAGCTGAAGGCCAACGTGTACAGTTTACTGTTACACAAGGTCAAAAAGGCCCACAAGCCGAAAACATTGTTTGCATCTAATTGCTAAACAATTTAGTGGGTTAGAGATAACCCATTAATATTTTACCTTTATCATTTTTTAGTCAAATATCTTCAAAATCCTCCTCTGTAAATATTTTCCAAGCTCAATCTCATTTGTATACACAACTCATTAATTAGTACATTTTTAAACACATTTACCACTATCTCTCTTGAGCGAAAGCTTTGTATTGCCTACAATAGCGCATACTTCATTCAATATAGAATATGACCATGAACGACACTACCGCAAAACCTGCTTTACCAGATCGCCTTTCTATTAATCCACGCAGCCCACATCATGTGGAAGACGTTTTTGAACACGATATTGGTATCACGTTCAACGGCAAAGAACGTTTTGATGTTGAAGAATACTGCATCAGCGAAGGTTGGATAAAATTTGCATCTCCAAAAGGGCTTGATCGTCGCGGGCAACCACTTTTACTTACAAGAAAAGGCACTGTTGAAGCCTTTTACAAGTAAGCTAATAATGCTTACTAAAAAAGCGACACCTTATTAGGTAGTCGCTTTTTTTGTGTGTTTTTATAGTGTTTTTATAGTGTTTTTATAGTGTTTTTAAATTTAATACCAATCTGCTTAATTAAGTGAGCTATTTTTAGTTAAGAAAATCGTGTCGATTACAAAGCAAAAATTTCGTTATTTAGTTGTTATCACTAATTGCTCCTGCATTGCTCTATCTCCTGCATCCATGCAGTCGTATATCAGAAACTTTTAACACAGTTAGCATCAGGTTTAAGCCCTCAAATTAATCAAGTATTACTGCTGATTGGTATAAAACTCGCCTTTTAAAGCTGAGTCTTTAATATAAATCAATATTCATTTAGTCGATGAGAGCTATACCACCATAATATAGGCATTAAACTATTTGATAAGATTAATTACCTGAGCACGGACAATCCTCATCTTCTTTTTTAAGACACTGACGATAGTTAAACCAATGTGCTACAGCTATAAAAGCTGAGCCAGTTAAAGTTAGCGCCTTTTCTGCACCTTCATGCCCTATAAAAATAGCAAGTAACATTAAGCACAACCCCACAATCCCAAAAGCCATATAACTAAACTGTTTATGTTTTTTACAGCCTAAGCTTAACGCAAGTAAACTTGTGGGTAGCACCGCCATTAATATCCATATATGAAACTGTTCGTTATCTAGTTGTAGTGCTGCCAAACTAGGTAGAAGTACTAAAATAATTGGCGTTGCAAAACAATGCACTGTACACATTAACGAAAGCCCTATTGCTAGACGATCCATTACACTTTGACTCGATTTCATTTTTTCCTCTACTAATCAATGTCTAAAATAAATATTTACTTTTGCATGAGCATTTAAATAACAATCGTTAATTACACTTGCTACATTATAACATTTGAAGCACAATTGATACAATATAACATACCAAGAGTAAGGTAGAATGAAAAAAAAATCACAGTTAGCTCTTTTAATAGCCGCTTTATTTCCCGCGAGTGTGCTTGCAAAAACCATTCAAGGCACAGTGGTAAATACACAAGGCAGCGCTATAAGTAATGCTGTAATAGAACTTGAAGGCTCAGACATAAAAGTCACCACCGATAAAAACGGTCACTTTGTAATAGCCAAACTAAACAATGGACTCAAAGAGCTTCACATCGTTGCGCCAGGTTATGCGCATTTACATCGTGATATTACTATAGACACAGATGAAACACGCTCTGTATCGTTTTCGCTTCAGCGCTCACCTATTGAAGTAATAGACATTGAGGCAACACCAATTCATATGTCGGCTATGGAGTCAGCCTCACCAGTCAGCGTTTTATCAGGCGAAAAATTAAGGCGCGATCAAGCCGCTACACTAGGTGACACCCTTGAAAAACTCCCCGGTGTAAATACCAATTTTCATGGCAAGGTGGCGAGTACACCAATCATTCGTGGACTAAGTGGCCCCCGTGTACTTATAACTCAAAATGGCCTTGATGTAAGTGATGTGTCGCGCGTTGGCCCCGATCACTCGGTAGCATCAGAGGCTTCTACCGCACAACAAATTGAAGTATTACGCGGTCCTGCGACCTTATTTTACGGAAGTGGCGCTATTGGGGGCGTTGTAAATATAGTTGATAATCGCGTACCAACCGACAGCACAACACGCGGCGAATGGAACGTAGAGCACAACTCAGTAGATAATCAAAAAGTAGCCTCGTTTAATGCCACCACAGGCACAGACTCGGTGGCTTTTTACGCCGATGCATTTTGGCGTGAGGCCGACGACTACGAGGTGCCTGTAGCTGCCGATATAGATAGCGATGGTGAAAGCCATAGTGGCGATTACACTGTTGAAAACAGTAATGAAGAGTCTGACGGTTTTACTGTTGGCGCTAGCTATTTAATGGATAACGGATTTATTGGCTTAGCAGTAGAGCAATTTAATCGTCAATACGGCATTCCAGGCCATACGCACGGCGAGGAAGAGGAAGAAGAGGAAGAGGAAGAGCACAGCGACGAAGAAGAAAGCGTATTTGCTGATTTAGAACAAACCAAAGTGCAATTACTAGGTGAATTCAATCTAAATAATAAGTGGCTAAACAAGGTAAATCTGCGCGCTGGCCATACCGACTACGAACACGCTGAAATTGAGGGTGGCGCTGTTGGCACTACCTTTAAAAACGAAACAAACGAATTACGCATAGACCTACTACATAACCAATTTAGCGAGTGGAATGGCGGCTTTAGTTTTCACTATAAAAATAGTGATGTAGAGGCGCAAGGTGAAGAAGCTTTTACACCGCCATCAGAGACCGAAAGCTTTGCTGTAGCGTTAATGGAAGAAAGGCACTTTGGCGACTTTTTAGTGCAATTAGGTGGCCGAATAGAGCGCGTAGAACTTAACGCAAGCAATGTATTACTGCCAAGTATTGATGCTCATGCACATAATGAAAGTGATGAACATGACGATCATAATCACGAAGAAGAAACCAATTTTACTCGCGTATTTGATGCAGAGCATGAATTTACGCCAGTCAGTTTGTCGGCCGGTGTAGTATGGGACTTTACACCTAACTATAACTTAGGGCTTTCGGTATCGCGCTCAGAGCGCGCACCTTCTGCGTCTGAATTATTGTCGTTTGGGCCACATATTGGCACCGCAACTTATGAAGTTGGCGCCTTATTTGATTTAGATGAAGATGGCCATTTAGGTTTGTCTGAGCAAACAATAGACCTAGAAACTGCCAATAATATTGATTTAACCTTTCGTAAAACCCAAGGTGATATTGGCTTTATATTTAACGCCTTTTATAACCAAGTAGACAACTATTACTACCAAATAAATACCGGCTTATACGCCGAAAGTGGCCACAACCATGATGAAGATGAGCACAATCATGACGACGAGGACGAGCACTCAGAAGAGCTACCCGTTTATTTATTTAAAACAGATGATGTAATTTTACATGGTTTTGAAGCGCAAATTGCGTGGCAATTAACAGATGAGTTTAAGTTAGATTTATTTTCAGATTATGTGCGTGCACGTTTAAAAGACGGCGGCGACCTGCCGCGTACACCTCCACTACGTTTTGGCAGCGAGCTAAGCTACAACACCGAAAAATTAAGTGCGCATATTCATGTAACTCGCTACCAAGATCAAGATCGCACGGCTCCTGAAGAAACCGCGACAGACGGTTACACCCTAATTGACGCCAGTGTGAGTTACGACCTATCAATACTTAATCAAGACCTATCTCTGTATTTAAAAGGTACAAACCTAACAGATACAGAGGCACGCGTTCATAGCTCATTTTTAAAAGAGATAGCGCCACGCCCAGGACGAAGTTTCGCACTTGGTATTCGCGGTTACTTCTAAAAAGAATTTTAAATAAAGGGAAACTAATATGACCAAATTATTCAAACTAAAATTGATAGCACTTGCAGTAAGCAGCACATTAATTACCGCCTGTGGCGATGCAGAAACCAACATTGTAGAAAAAGATCCTATTGCTGTGGTAGATGACGAGCATAAAAGTGATGACGAGCATGACGACGGCTATACCATAAGCTCATTTGGCAGGCTTGCTGTTCTGGCAAGTGACAGCAACGAAGCGAGCTTTTTTGATTTAGACGATAACGCACTACTTGATACGTTTGTATTAAACGATGACTCAAACACGTTATCTGCATCACCTGACTTTCGTTATGCTGTTATTGCTAATCGTACCCAAGATTACCTAGGGTTTATAGACGGCGGTATGTGGCGCGAAGATCACGGCGCTCATTTACATGATTACGAGCAAAGCCCGGTGTTTAGTAGTTACGAGCTTACAAGCGGCAGCCGCCCTACACACTTAATAACTCACGACGGACAATTAGCAATATTTTACGATGGCGATGCAGATTCAGGCGCTTCTGCTTCGGTTGAAGTATTAACCGATAACGATATTACCAATGCAACAGCCACACTTACTGGCATTAACTACGATATTAACATGCATGGTGTAGCTGAGCCTCGCGGTGAACATTTACTCTCAACCATTCGTCGAGACGATGCAAGTAGCACATCTAATGCCAAAGTACTTCCCGATCAAGTGGGTGTATATCATCTTCACGATGGTAATTACGAACTGGAGCAAACGTTAGAAGTAACCTGCCCCGATTTACACGGCGCAGCACAAAATCACGATTATGTTGTATTTGGTTGTGGCGATGGTGTATTGATTGCCCACCAGCAAGGTGATGAGTACGAAGCTGAAAAAATAGCAAACATTGTAGCTGTAGGCGATCTTCGTATTGGTAGTATTTATGGCCACGAAGATAGCGAGAGCTTTATTGGCATAGCATCTGGCCATGGCGGAGGCGAGGCTGTCATTGTAACTATTAAACCAGCAACCGCAGAAATGGAAGAAGTAGAATGGCAACTTGCTGATGGCGCAAGTGCTGTATCTTATTCTTTTTCAGCCAGTGGTGAACACTTTTTAGTACTCGACAGTCTAGGCTTTTTAAATGTATTTAGCGCACACGACCATGATGGCGAAATGCATTGGGAACTCGCAGGCCAAGTAGATATTACTCAAGCAGACGTAACCACAATGCCCGAAGGAATGAGCTTTAGTATGACAGTGGCGCAAAATGGTCAGTTTGCTTATATTGCCGACCCAATTGCTCAACACATAGTGCAAGTACACCTAGAAGATCTAGAAGTTGAAGGTGAGCTAGAGTTAACTTTTCCACCTGCAAGCATTACCTGGTTAGGGATTGCAGAAGAGGTAGAAGATGAAGGTCACGACCATTAATTTAAAACTAACGCTTTAAGTTAAAGCCACAAAACAAAACACCCGTAATTAGGTCTACTAATTACGGGTGTTTTACAGCTATTTATTTAGCTCTATTGTTACTTACGGCGCCAGCCACTCCATACATCATCTATATCATCGGCTTTATTTTTTTTCTTTTTCTTGCCTGTGCCTTCTGGTTTTGCCATTGGCTTTTCATTTTTAAGCGCTTGTGCGGCATCAAGGTTGGCTTGGTTTACGGCAAAGCCTGTAACCTCTTCGCGTTCTAAACGTAGCTTGTTTTTCTTCTCGATGATTCTAAAGTGATGAAAGTCTTCATAATCAATCAGTGATAACGCTAGGCCAACTTCACCGGCACGGCCGCTTCGGCCAATACGGTGCATGTAATCAGCAGGACTGCGTGGTAGATTAAAGTTTATTACCACTGGCAGCTTTTCAATATCCAAACCACGTGCAGCAATATCGGTTGCGATAAGTACCTCTATTTCGCCCGCTTTAAATTTTTCTATTACGCGAGTACGTTCACTTTGGCCTTTATCGCCATGGAAAACTTGTGCATTAACACCCCGTTTTTCAAGCTTAGCCGCTAAATGCTCACAGTCTTTTTTAGCGTTCACAAAAATCAGCGCTTGGCGCCATTTATGGGTTTTAATTAAATGCGCTAAAACTGTGGTTTTTTCACCTTTGTTTACGGTAAAAACACGCTGTACTAAGGTGCTTTCATCTTTGTTTTGTACTTGTATTTCAACAGGGTCGTTTAAAAGCTCTTGCGTTAATAGCTTAACTTGCTCAGGGAAAGTTGCTGAAAACAACATGGTTTGTTTTTTAGCAGGCATTAACGCTAAAAGGTCAGCCAGCTCTTCGGTAAAGCCAAGGCTTAGCATACGGTCGGCTTCATCAAGCACAAGCGTAGTTACATTATCGAGCTTAATCGCATTGCTTGAGATTAAATCGAGTAAGCGACCAGGTGTTGCCACAATAATATCAGCGCCACCACGAAGTGCCTGCATTTGTGTATTAACCGACACACCACCAAACACCGCAACCGTTTTAATCGCGCCATTAAAATTTGCAGAATACGATTTAACGCTATCGGCCACTTGCGTAGCAAGCTCACGAGTCGGCACTAAAATAAGTCCCGTTACAAAGTTACCTTTGCTCGCAGTATTTTTAGCGCCCTGCTCAAGGAAAGCTTTTTGCAACATAGGTAATGCAAACGTTGCCGTTTTACCTGAACCCGTATTTGCCCCTGCAATTAGGTCACTGCCCGCAAGCACACTAGGTATAGCCTTAGCTTGAATAGGTGTAGGCTGGGTATATTCCAAATCGGTTAAACGAGCTAATAGCTCTGGAATAAGGCCAAGTTCGGAAAAAGTGCTAGGGCTTGTGGCTGAGGTCATATTTATTACGGGCTTATTGCTAAAAAAGTAGCCTGCAATTTTAGCGTATTTACCGCTTATTAAGTAGGGGTTAGTGATTTTAATGTCTTTTAGGTAACAGCTGCGCGATTCGAGCTATAAGTTGCGAGCAGATTTGTGTGTTTGTAGACGCGAGTTTATCCCGCACTTAATTAATGTGTTTAGAATAATCCTTTTATTCAAAGCACTTAAATGAATGAATTAAATGTCACCCAATAAGCTGCTCTGAAATTACTTTAAATGAGGCAATGCAAGTATCAAAGTCATGAGGATTTTGGCTGTATACCATTGGTGCAACAAACGCGGTAAAACGCTCACGAAACTTCTCATTGTTTTGAAGCTCCTCCAATCCCAGCTTTAGCTCATTACGGGGATCGTCAACAAACTCCTGATGTTGACTGCCAAATCGGAGCCTATCTTCTTCCAGAATTAAATCAAACATCGGGCGTAACACATTCATATCAATCTTATGCCCAACACTAATACAATGAACATCATAAATATGACGAACCAACGTATCATCATCCTTACGATTTGAATTTGGGTTTCGTTTAACTGACATAGTACGGCGCAACATAGAAAGTACTTTTTCAACCAGCGTAGAATTAATCGATACACATAATATAGCCTTAACTTCGGCAGGTTGTTTATAGCTCTGCGCTACCAGCGATGAAATAGAGCGACGCTCAGTGCCATGCAGTTCAATAGTCTCAATAAACTCTAATTTTATATACGGGCGTAGGCACGGTGCTTGGTGATATTGCTGTGGGTATTTTATTTCTATTTCGACATGGCGATATTCATCATTCACCGTTTTATCAGTGTAATTAAGATAAGGATGGTCAGACAACTTCATTATGATATGTTCAATCAGCGCTTTGCGAGCTTGTTTCTTTACCCCCTTGCCCTTTTTGATAAACTCAGCAGTAGGAATCAATTTTATGTCGACGTCTTCAGACATTCGCAGGATTTTAATATTGGATTTAGCCAATGCAGTTCCGCCAGAAAAAACCAGTTGATGACTTTCACTTTTTACATATTCCAACATAGCAAGAAGAGACACTACCCAATAATCTTTTTCTGGAATCGATGGATTACCTAAATCCAACGCATCTGATACCTCAAGAAACTGTTTTTTCAGTTTTAGTATGCTCATCTGCGATAACTCAACACCCTATTGCCAACTTTAAGATTTCGGTTAAATTGCTTAGAATCCCAGCTGTACTTAATAGACGCGGGTATTTGGGTAGATTCACCGTTAATACTCCTCAATGACATGGCATCCATCTCAAAGTCTACACCGCGTAACTTTAAAATTTCACGCATTATTGCGTCAGTGCCGCCTGGGCTGGTTGGCATCGGCCTGTTAGTAAGACTATTTATCGTTGCTTTAGTATACAAACCATAGCCAATTTTCATCAGTATGCCTTTATCGACTAATTGCTTTAACACACGACCAACCTGATCGTAGCTTGCATAATTGTCGAAATCTTTACGTTCAAACACATAGCGGCGAGAACGCTTTATTTTTTGATAAATACGATCAGTTGCAGTCATGTCTAATTCTCCTACGTAATGATTTGTTTTAGTATAACTCAAACCACCTCTGCCTAAAAATAATACGGCACTGAAAAGAGAAAAAACACGACAAAAATTATCACACGAAAAATATAAGCTATTGTTTATAGAAAAATATAAATAAGCTAAACAAAACTGACATAAACTTTAAACTGCAACCGACCTAATTATTGATAGAACCTTAGTAAGCAACGTAATAATGTTCGTTGAATAAAAAGCCAGCAACTAAGTTGACAATATTATTAGCTCTTACTCAGTTCTGCTTGCAACCTAGCTTTTGTTTCTTTTAAGTAATTTATATAAGGATATGAGTCGTCTGCAATTGTTAAAGCAGATTCCATATGTTTAAGCGCTTGGCGAGTATTGCCTTGCATTTCATAGCCATAAGATAAGGCTGAAAACGCATCGACTGATTTTGGGTGGTTTTTTATATTGTACTTAAACACCTCAATAGCACGGGTAAATTGCTTGCTGCCAGTTAAGTTATAACCGAGTGATCTAACAGCGCGATCCGGTGGCGCAATCTGCTCCCCCCATTGCTGAGATAAGTTTTGATAATAAGCATCAATAGAGGCTACATCGTCAGTTAAATCACTTATGGGCATTTGTTTAGGCAAAAATAAGTTGTGATAGGCATTAAATGCACCAGCAACGGAAGTCAGATTATGCGAGACACCATCAAACGCATCACTAAAGAAGCGTAGCTCTCGCACTTTATGCAATTGCATAGCTTGCTGCAATTCATCGTACCTTTCGCGCATTATGCCGGCTTCTTCGCCGATATTGATGTAAACGTAACTATTAAGCCCTTTCGTTTTAGCTATAAACGATTTTGTACTTTTTACCGATGCGCCATAGTTCCACCAAACCGCAGGGCTATACGCAATATGCGCTTGGAATAACTCAGGATTTGCCTGCAACGCATATAGCGCAAATACACCACCAGCAGATGCGCCAGCAATCACTTTATAATTATGCGTACGATAATTCTTATTAACTAAAGGAATGAGCTCTTGCTCAAAGAACGTCAAAAACTTTGCCGCGCCGCCCCCTTCACCGACAGGCCCTTGTGGCTCTTTATTCACTGTAGAATAGAAATCTCTGAGTCGATTAGTGCTTTCAATAGCGACAATAATAACCTCGGGCGCACGATTATCATTTTGTAAGCGCTCAATAACAGCACTGGCAAGCGGTATATTACCCGCGCCATCTAAGCGATATATAACAGGATATACCTTGTTTGGCTCAGATTGATAGCTCTTAGGTAACTGAACGACAACTGTGCGTTCTTCGTTTAAAACAGCCGATTTAAATGTATGTGTGTGCACAGAGTAATCAGCACTTTGTTGTTTAGTGTCAGATTGTGCAAGAACACTTTGTGAACTAAAAATACAAAAACTAACAAAACACAGGACGGTAAATACGCGCATAACTAATCCCTTAGAGAATAACGAGTTACTTAATCTAACAGAGTTTCAGGCATAAAAAAGGCGCATTGAGCGCCTTTTTATCTTTAACAGGTAATTACCAACCTATTGATTTTACTCAACCGTAACCGATTTAGCTAAGTTACGTGGTTGGTCAACGTCAGTTCCTTTAATTACCGCTACGTAGTACGACAGTAGCTGCAATGGCAGTGTGTAAACAATTGGCGCAATAATGTCGTCAGTGTGGTTTACGTTGATTACACGCATTGTGTCGTCTGACTCAAAGTGTGAATCTTTATCTGCGAATACGTAAATAATGCCGCCACGTGCGCGTACTTCTTCTACATTTGATTTAAGTTTTTCTAGCAATTCGTTATTTGGTGCTACAACAATAATTGGCATGTCGGCATCAATAAGCGCTAGTGGGCCATGTTTAAGCTCGCCCGCTGCGTAGGCTTCTGCGTGAATGTACGAAATCTCTTTAAGTTTAAGCGCGCCTTCCATTGCAATTGGGTATTGCGAGCCACGACCTAAAAATAATGAATGGTGCTTGTCGGCAAACTCTTCTGCAAGGTCTGCAATACCATCAGCGAGTAGTAATGTTTCTTCTAACTTAGCTGGAAGTACTTTAATTGCATTTACAATCGCACTTTGATCAAGGCCTTTTTCTTGCGCGATAGACGCAGTAAGCATTAACAAACCAACTAATTGCGTAGTAAACGCTTTAGTCGATGCAACGCCAATTTCAGCGCCCGCTTTGGTCATAAAGGCAAGGTCTGATTCGCGTACAAGCGATGAGCCCGGTACGTTACAAATGGTCATTGAGGCCATGTAACCTTGCTCTTTAGCTAGGCGTAATGCGGCTAGCGTGTCGGCTGTTTCACCCGATTGAGAAATAGTAACTAGTAGGCTGTTTTCGTGTACAAACGACTGACGGTATCTAAATTCAGAAGCTATTTCTACATTACAGCTAACACCCGCAAACTGCTCAAGCCAGTAACGTGCAACCATACCTGAATGGTAAGACGTACCACAGGCAATAATTTGTACGTGTTTCACATCTTTAAATATTTGCTGAGCGCTTTCGCCAAAGGCATCAATTGCTACGCGGTCGTCGTTTAAACGTCCTTCAAGGGTATTACGTACAGCAAGTGGCTGCTCGTAAATTTCTTTTAGCATGTAATGGCGGTAGTCGCCTTTGCCTGATGCATCTTGCGTAATGTTTGATTCAATAACTTCACGCTCAACGGCGTTACCGTCTGCATCAAAAATTTCTACTGTGTCGCGGGTAATACGCGCTACATCGCCTTCTTCTAAAAAGATGAAGCTGCGAGTAACAGGTAATAATGCAAGTTGGTCAGAGGCAATAAAGTTTTCACCAAGGCCTAAACCAATAACAAGTGGGCTGCCTGAGCGCGCTACAATAATTTCGTTGTCGTTGTCTTTATCAAATACAACGGTACCAAAAGCGCCTTCAAACTGTTTAACAGCAGCTTGAACAGAGGCTAACAATGTAGTGTGTTGTTGGCGTAATTGATGAATTAAATGCACCATAACTTCGGTATCGGTGTCTGATAAAAATTCATAGCCGTCACCTTTAAGCGCAGCACGTAAGCTTGCATGGTTTTCAATAATACCATTGTGGACAAGTGCAAGCTGGCTATTTGAAACATGTGGATGTGCATTGGCTTCTGTTACGCTACCGTGTGTTGCCCAGCGAGTGTGTGCAATACCTGTATGACCGCTAACGCCTGCTTTTTCTAGCGCTGCTTCTACGTTAACTACTTTACCTACTGCTTTAACAGTATTAAGTGTGTTGCCATCAAGCAATGCTACGCCTGCTGAGTCATAACCACGGTATTCAAGACGCTTAAGGCCTTCAACTAAAATTTTGTTTACTGGACGTTCTGCAACTGCCCCGACTATTCCACACATAGTGTCTCCATTAATTTTTTAAATACTTGCTACTAAGTAGCTATTGTATAATCTCTGCGCAAATTAGTTTTACACCACACGCCTCAATTGCCTTGCGTTTATCGTCAGCTAAGCCATTGTCGGTTATTAATGTGGTTACTATTTTCCACGGTAATTCTAAATTTGGTATTTTTCGGCCAATCTTGTCGGATTCAACCATTACGATTACTTCACGTGCCGCTTTTGCCATAACTTGGCTCAAACCCACCAGCTCATTAAAAGTGGTTGTGCCACGTTTTACATCTATGCCATCAGCACCAATAAATAGCTGATCGAAGTCGTAAGAGCATAATACATTTTCGGCAACTTGCCCCTGAAACGACTCAGAATGCGGGTCCCATGTTCCACCGGTCATCAAAAGTGTCGGCTCGTTTTCAAGTGATAGTAAACGACTCGCGACTTTAATGGCATTGGTCATAACAACTAACCCACGCTTATTTGCAAGCTCGGGGATCATCGCAGCAGTAGTGCGCCCGCTATCTATAATAATTCGGTTATGATCTTTTATGAGGGCGGCTGCAGCTTTAGCTATAGCCACTTTGCGCTTTGAATCTATTTCATCGCTAACAATCTCTTTAGGCAATGCAATAGCACCACCGTAACGGCGCAGCAATAAACCACTTTTTTCAAGCGCGGTTAGATCTTTTCGAATGGTTACTTCGGAGGTTTGAAACTGCTGTGCTAACTTTTCAACCACGACTTCACCTAGCTCATTAACTTGAACCAAGATATTGTGACGACGTTGCTGTGTGTTTCGTTTAGTCATAAATTAAGTTTCGTTTCGAAAGTTATTAGATTTTAAACGAAACAAGTTAAATGACAAGTGAATGAATGAAATTAAAGCAGCTTTAATCAAATAATAATAAAGGTAGAATGCCATAAGCTTTATTTTAAAAGAAACCACATGCAAGTATTTACTAGTTTAAACAAAGAATATTTAGCGCTGCGCAAACAAACTGGCGACACCTGCCGCCTATTTAATAAAAGTCCGAGCAAAGGCAACTTAAAACGTATTAGAGAGTTATTTTTGGAATGTGGTGAGGGCGTTATAATTGAAGCTGGTTTTCACTGCGATTACGGCAATCAGATCACTATTGGTGATCGTACTTTTATAAACATTAATTGCACTGTATTAGATGCACCAATTGATGAAGGTGCAATAACGATTGGCAGTGACTGCTTAATTGGCCCTAATGTTCAAATTTTAACTGTGTCCCACGCATTAAACCCAGCTCAGCGTTTAAATAAAGAAAACTTTGCAGCACCAATAACTATAGGTAATAACGTATGGATTGGCGCGGGAGCTATTATTTTAGCAGGTATTACCATTGGCGATAATAGCGTGATTGGTGCCGGCTCGGTGGTCACCAAAGACGTAACCGCTAATACCGTGGTTGCAGGAAATCCAGCACAAAAAATACGTAACATTTAATAGTCACACAATCTTTATGACGAAAAGTTAATACTGTGTTACTTTTAATTTAACATAAATGCAACCCGTACTTAGTGATGTTTCTAAATATCGTTTTTATTATATTTTTACTTTTTTCTTATCCGGTATCGGCAAGTGTTTGTGAGCAGGATAAATCGGTTGATATAACGAGTGACATTTTAACCTGCAAGCAAAAAATCAGTAAACTCAAGCCACACTCAACAGCATCATTTGAGGCTAAATTAGAATTAGCTGTACTGTACAGACAAGCTGGTGATTTAGCCTTAGCAAACTCCGAGCTTGAGCAACTACTTAGCCAAAGTTTAAGTATTTCACAGCAATATCATGTAACGCGACAACTCGGTATTAATGCATACAGACAAAGAGGTTATATTCAATCTCTTACTTATTTTCATAAAACACAAAAGCTTGCTACGCAGTTAAAAAACTTAAGTTATGAAGGTCAAACATCGAATGATCTTGCTAATGTATATCAAGCGCTTGGGGATTTAGACACCGCTTTAACTTTATTTTTAAACAGTTACGACATTGCTAAGCAATTAAACGACTTAAAACGCCAAGCAGTTACTTTAAATAATTTAGGTAATATATCGCGAGATATTAATCAATTAGATGATGCTATCGTGTCATTTCGACAAGCACATTTACTACATACACAACTTGGCAATCAAACAAAGGCAAACCATACGCTGATAAGCTTAGCTGAGGTGTTTTTTAAAAAGTTACAGTTTGATAAAGCTATAAATCTTATAAATTCAACGCTTACGCAGTTAAACAATAGTGGTGCACATACTCAAGCTTCACGCGCCTACTTACTACTCGCTGAAATCGCTTTAGCTCAAAATAAACTTAATGAGGCACATAAATGGCTAGCAACACAAAAACGTACCCGTAGCCTTATTCAAAATGACAAAGTCGACCAACGGGCGCTATTAATAGAGGCAAAGCTAAAACAACTAGAAGGTAATGACACTGAAGCACAAGTGTTATTAAAACAAGGGTTAGCCGAAAACCACAATCAAAACAGCCAACTAACAGAGTTATTTTACATCGCACTCGCTCAGTCACAACAGCAATCAAAACAATACCGTGATGCGCTAAGTACGCTTGAAGATTACAATACAATGTTACGCCAAAATCGAACTGATACGGCCAATCTATACCAGCTACGCTTGAAGCAAGCCGATATTCTCCCAAATAAGCCACAACATAATTATTTCACTCTTTATAATGTATTAGCAGTATTTAGTGCCTTTATGGCAGGAATGTTGCTCAGCTATAAATATTTAGCACAAATAAGCAAACCTCCAAATACAGTGAATAACGCCGCCCCCAACGAAGCTACCGACACAGAGCAAGACACTCGCCAATTAATTGTAGAAGTTATGACGCTATCGCTGAGCATTTGGGAACAAACAAGCTCAAAAACAAGAATTGAGCTAGCAGAAGAAAGTAAAATGTGGAAAGTAAACATTGATGATGGTCGGCTGCGGGTGCGTACATTAGAGCGCTATTTAGCGATTAAAACACTGCCTAAAAAACCACGCTGGCGTAATATAATAAAAACCGCACATTATGTTATTAACCACTGCAATGAAGAGCATGATGATTTACATAAACTAAAACAACAAATACAAAAGCTTGAAGTACTTGCTAAAGCCTCACCTCACTATTTAACTTGAACTCTGGTTAAGAGATTTACTAACGTATTGAATCATGGTGATATTTAAATTTATTTTCTCTAGCCAGAGATTTTCAATGAAAACAAGACGAATTTACGCGTCAATAGCTGGCCTATTGCAAGTAAATTCAACGCAGTTAGCGCTGAAAATAGCTGCTAGAGATAGATTTATTATCCAGAGTTCAGGTTACTTAACCTGAATCAGAATTAAAAAGCACAAGGTATCACTTATATCACCTCGTGCTAAGGTTTAGCTATTTTGCTGTATCACAGACATAACACGCTAATGTAACACCCATGTTGGCTTTAAATTTTTGATGATGTTCGTCCCCTTTAAATTCATAAGGGCCTTCAAAGCGAGTAAATATTTGCATATCTGGGTTTAATGTATTGTCAAAACGCATCATATTTGAGTGTAACGACTCACACATATTGTTTCCCATATCGTAAGCTAAACGCCAATCATCAAACTGACCACAATCTAACATCGGGCTTTCTCGACCTGATGCAGAAAGCCTTTTTTCCGTACACCCACTACTTGTATCACTTTTTAAAAATGAAAACGTTCCTGTCGATATTTTCATTGAAGCGAGGAACGTTGTTTGCTTTTTAGGGCAGTTTTGCGCATTAGCTTGCAGTTCTTCTTGCAGCATTTTTGCACTATGAGCATGTGCAAAGGTTGTTAGTAACAGACTTGATATTAAAATTGTATATTTCATTATATTTACCTCCATTTATTTACTTGATCCTGTTGTTGAGACTGTATTTACATATCTATTAAATACAAAATCAACTCAAAAAGTGTGCATCAAAGAGAGGTAAATCACACTTAAAATCATGGGGCAATTGGGTAAAAACGGGTAAATTTATTTTTAAGCTTTTGTATTTAAAAATATATATATTTATTCAATTCAAAAAATAATGCCCAGCATGTTTACACCCCCTTACTTTTCTCACTTTTACCAAACTCGCCCCCTGCTGACCCTGCTAATTCCTTTCGTGATGAAAATAAACAAGCAATATAAAAGGGCACATTATTTGTGCTTATTTATTATTTATGGAGGAATAAAAATGAAACGTACATTAATGACACCACTTGCTTTAGGTTCTCTTGTATATATGGCAATCATAAGTACCACTGCATTTGCAGGTACTGTTGAAAATACCAACCACCGTACTACCGCTTTAGAAAATGATTATGGTGCAATGGCACCTGCTCAAGTTAGCAAACAAACTTGGCAGACTATTTCAGCGTGGTCTACTGACTCGCTTTCTTTGCTTGATTTTATGGCTGAAAACGATGAAGAAGCGGTACTCAATCATTATATTGAAAAACTAACAGCAACTTATCAGGCCGAAGAAATCTTAAGCCAAATAAAAGAGATAGACGTAAATGCGCTTGATTTATGGTCTACGGTGCTTGCTGATCACTCACCAGAGGACAGCTATTACCTTGCGCGCTACCTTATACAATATAAGCCGGCTCTTTTTAAGCAATGGTTAACAATGCAAAAAATGGTTTCGTTAGCTGAGTTTGTCGAAATAAACAATCCACGGTTATTTGAAGCGTGGTTTGAAACTTACGCAGCTCCTAAGAAAAAAGGGCTCTCTGTTTTAAGCTATAACAAGGAAATGGATCCAACTACTTATAATGAAATTAAAGAGTTATTAAATAAAGATGCAAAGGGTGGTCCAAAGTCAGCCTGCGCCTGCCAAATGGTAGTGCCAAATACAGGCTCTGGTACTGTGGTAACAAATTACCCTTCAACCCCATCAGCCTCAACTGATACGTCTAGTGACAATAAAGGAATGTCTAAACACGGACTTAACTTTACCAGTACTGCTTACGGCGCATTTCATTCAGGCGATGGTGAGCGTTGGTCAAAACACAAAGCCTATGGCTACGACAACACAATAAGCCATAACTCTACTGAGTTTTCGGTAAAAATGCTGTGTGCCGATAAAGCGGGTTTTGATTGTAATCAAAGTAATTCATGTTCAGGAAACTTAGAAGTTAGAGGCACTTATGCCTCGCGTTTCCATGTAAAAGGGACTGCAAGACAAATTTGGTCAAAAGCCACTAATGCACACTCTGCCGATGGCGCAAAGTTTGCCGTTGATTTACCTGGTTCTGCCCCTGAGATTGTATTGTTTAATAAAGCCGGTGGTGCAGCAATGAGCTTTAACACTGGATGGGATATTAACTCGGTGCTGGGCACTATAAAAGCAGCTTTAGGTATTACTGCTGCAATAGTGAATGACAATGCCGGTAGCTTACTCGATGCGCAACTTGCCAGTGATTTAATTACTAATATTGTAGGCATAATTACCCGTTCGGGTAACGAAGCAAGCGTAAATTCGACGATGCGGGCTCGATTTGATTCATCTGACGTAAGTCCGTTTTTATTGCAACCTAACGAAGTTTATCACTTCACACTCGACTCAGAAGCCCATGTTAAAGCACGAGGTTATGGCGGTTATTCTGATAGTCATTTTGAGTTTGGTAGCTCTGGCGCTGTAATGTATGCCGCTAACCACTTTACTTGTGGCCCAAATGTAACAGCACCTATGCCTACAGGCTTATGGTTTTATGCCGATCAAGCCGGTCCTGATAGCGTCGCATCTCTTCGTAGTGATGTAGAAAATTGGCTATCTGTTCAGCTTAATCAATATGTTAATGCTTCGCAGTCGCAAGGAATTGTGTATTAAACACAGCGAGAAATTTATAAGGGGTAGGTGTTTCCTACCCTCTTTTGTACATTTAAAGCAAAGGAATTATTATGAAAAAACTACTCACGTTTTTTATCACTGCGCTTACGATAACCACCAGTATGCATTGTGCAGCAATAGCAAAACAATTCGATACAAGTACTCTACCAGTACTATTTTATGCAAACCAAGAAAGCTATTTAGCTCAAACACCTTGGTTTAATTTTACATACCTGCAACGTAAAATACAGCTACAAACTTGTAAAGAAGAAGCGTGTATTCAACGTTTACAATTTTTAGAACTCCAAGAAGGAGAGCAAAGCCATAAACAAAATAATGGCTCAGCTTTTTTAGGTAAAGCAGATAAAGTACACACATCAAATACCTATTCCAAACTCAGATTAGGCCAGAGTAATCACAATACATTGCATGTTAGCGGTAACCAACGGCGCATTCTTTTTTCTTTCGAGATCGCTGAAAAAGGCACACCATTACGGTTCAAATTTGAAGACGAACAAGATTCTCTAATCTCACAGGAACAACATGCCCTTGTTCGCTCGTCTAAGTCATGCATATCAAAGTGTGAAACAACATGGCAGGCATACAGTGTAGATAAGGAGGGTCAATACACTCCAATAACTTTCCACCAGCAGGCGCAAGATCAGTGGGTTGTTAAAGAATTAGATAACACTATTAGAATTGAATTAACCGCTTTATTTGGTCAATATTCGGCGCCTTTACATCAGTATCACAATGAAGAAACATCATTTTCTAGCTACCAAGTAAATAGTAATGCCATCATAAATACACTGAATCATGATCAACAAAATCAATATAATTTTGAGCATACTAAAGTAATTGGTTTGAGTGAAAATACATGGCTTTTGCAACAAGATAGTACTCTACAGCTGACTGATAATAATGCAAAAATTATAAAGTCTCGCGAGCTATCAACTTGGCACGTAAACAAATTTATAAGCAGCTATATATCAAAAAATCAGATTTATTTATTAGCACAAGTGAGTGATAAGTACCTAACTCCACCTTCAAAGCAAACCGTGATAGCCCAGTACCCTAAGAAAAAGCAAAATAGAATGCGCCCCGTAGTGCTCTATGAGTTCGATTTAGCGCTTAACTTAATATCTAGCACCACACTCTATTTACCAGAAAGTGAACTACCGTATGCACAAATAACACTTCAATCGTGGGGAGTATTAGTAGGTACAGGTGAAGCCGCAGCTGCATCGGTTAATCACACTTATCAAAGCAACCAATCATCTGCAAATATGGCAAACTGCCCGATGATAAATGACGGCTATGGTTATGGCTTATTATGTTGGAAAGCATTGAACAACCCAACTACAAATTATACACCTAGTGCAGCTAGTAGCATGATCCCAGTAACGGTTGTCGACAATACAACGCCAAACCTACTTAACCAACTGGAGGCAAACCAACATGGAACAATATTCGATAACAGCGGCACTCCTGTTGATCCTGGCGGCTCATGGACACATGAAAATAACGTTGCAATAAACAAAGAGGACTTAGGCCTATCAATTGCGATGTATAATGAACGTTGGAATTCTCCTGTTGCGGCAAATATTATTTTCCCCGCAGGTAGCTCTTCTCGTCCTGTTATGTTTAGAGCTGTAGAATATTCTGCAGCAAATACCAGCAACCTTCCACACAATGTGTGCAATCAGTTTGCTGCCAGTTCTGGCTACCCTGAATACCAAGCCGCTGATGCATGTATGACGCAAGCAAACTTTGGCCTATTTAGTTTAGAAAGTCTGAAATTTGATCGCTGGCAGGGCGGTATCTACCACCCCGACCAAAGCGTAAGTGGCAATGATAATAGCTGGTTTCCGTGGTTTACTAATTTTGTTGGCGACCCTCCTGTCGAAGACGTTTTTACAGCTGAAGCAGTCCATGAAATGGTGGCTCGTATGCGTATTAACGCTGCAAATATTGGAACTTTAATACAAGATTCATACATTGACGGGCATTTGTATACCCAAGCACATGTACCTGGGTATTACATTTCGTATCAATAAACTTTATGATAAAAAAGGGTTAGTGTATTCACTAACCCTTTTTTAATTCACGGAGCTTTATTTACTCATAACGTAAAGTAAGCGATGGCCGTGTGCTTGCAGCTTTAAATGCAAGGCTTGCAACCGTGAGCCAAGTAAAGAGTGCGACCACAAGCGCCGCAACGCCATATACCCAAATGGCTTGCTCAATACGGTCGTTAAAACCTTGCAACCAATTATCCATTAGCCAATAAGCTAGAGGCAAAGCAATTGCCGCCGCTGCGAACACCATGATTAAAAACTCACGGGCAAGTAGATTAACTAAACTTAAACGGGTTGCACCCAATACTTTTCGAATGGCTAATTGCTTTTGCTGACGTTTCGCTGCAAACGCTGCAAGTCCAAATAAACCTAAGCAACTTAAAAACATGGCCAGCACAGAGAAATTTCGAATGAGCACAAATAAGTCATGCTCGACGCGATAAACCTTGGCTAAGTCTTGCTGCATCAGGCTAAATTGTGGATCGGCGGTTAAATTAAACTGCTTTAAAAGCTGGCGTAACTGATTAAATAACTGAGGAAAGTTTGCTTGTTCGGTCCTTATCACTAATCGAACGGTTGATTGTGAGCTATACCCTGCTGAAAATGACACAGGTAGCCAATCATCTTTCGCCGAGCCGACTTTAATGTCTTTTACCACACCGACAATGGTTGCATTAATGTTGCGATAAAGCCCCTGAACTTGCAGACCTACCACCTCATCCACATTATCGTAACCAGCACGTTTTGCCATTTGTTCGGTAACCAAAATAGCCATTGCTTGAGGGTTGTCTTCGCCCTGCTGCGCCCCAGTATGCTCATTAGTAGAGTGCAACCAATCGCTCTGGAACTGTGGTGAAAAGTCTCTGCCTGCAAGTAGTGTCAAACCCAAGGTTTCAACGGCATGGAAACCTGTGCCTATGGTCGGTGGCAGTTCACTTTCCTCATAGCCGTTTGGCCATCGGAAATAAAAGCTTTCAAGAATACTGTCGGTTAAGTCTGTGTCAGTAGTAGTTATTTGCACTACACCGGGCAACGCTCGGATCTCATTGAGTATCGCATGTTCTTTTTCCATCAATTGCTTGCTACTTAAATCGTGTATCACAATGCGATCTGTCGCATCATAACCAAGCGATAAGTTTTGCAAGAACGTTAACTGTTGTAAGCTCACCATAGTACAAACAATTAAGGCCATTGCCATGGCTGCTTGAAATACTAACAGACCTTTACGCACCACCTGACCTGTTTGCAATTGCCCTGCAAGTAAACTTTTTAGCGGTGCGCGTGCGACACAAAAAGCCGGATAAGCACCAGATATAAAAGCCAATAAAAACACCACACCCAATACAGCTATCAATTGTGACCAACCCCAAACTAGCAGCAATGGGCGGTTTGCAAAGCCACTAAAACTTGGTAATAACATCTCAACCCAACACAACGCTAACACCGTAGCAAGGGTCACCATTAGCAAGGCTTCTAACAAAAATTGCAGTATTAATTGTCGCTTACTCGCCCCCAAGGTTTTGCGCATGGCAATTTCTTTGCTGCGATAAAGTAATTGCGATACCGCAATATTAATGTAATTGGCTGCAGCAATGGCGAGTAGTAACACGCTCAATATCAGGCTCAAGTTCACTAAAAAAGCCGACCCGCCAGGTTTAAATTCAAATGGCGAATGGGCTTTAAAGTACACCTCTCGCATCGGCACTAAACGATATTCAAGTTGGCTGTTCTTTATCTGATATTTTTCGATAAGACGACTAGCTAACTGCTTTTCTATGTCTTTTAAATCAGCTCCTTGCTGAGTTTTTAGATAAACATAACTCGATATATCATTATGTTCGGTGAAATCAACAGACACTAAAGCATGAAACAAAAAGTGGCTGTTATCGGGTAAATCATCAAAAACAGCACGCACAGTGACTCTTTTCTCGCCCATCAATAAGGTTTGTTCGAACGCATTGCTAACACTGCCGAATAACCTCGCAGCCTCACTAGCACTCAAGGCGATTTGATTGGGTTCTGAGAGCACTTGTTCAAGGTTGCCAGCCATCACATCTAGATGAATAAAATCACGTAAATTGGCCGATGCTCCATATAAATTACGCAACTTAAATACTTGCCCTGCAACATTAATATGATCAGTAAATAAATCACTATCGACCACATCTGCCAGCACCAATAAGTCGCTTACATCACTACGTGAAAACACTGTCTGCGCAATGCTTACAACGGTTAATGGAATCTCTTCTAAACCCGGTACCTTTACATCAACATGCAGACGATATACTTGCTGGTGATCGGGCTGCATTTCATCAAACGACAATTCATACTCTGCGAATAAAGCCACTAACAGAGCTGCGGCAAGACCAATACTTAACCCAGAGACACTCAATAACGAATAAAGCTTATGTTGCTTAAATACTCTAAATGCTGTTGTTACATGTGATATCAACATATCTAACCTATAAGATTTTGTTCTCACCCAAAAATGGCCTACCTGTTACTCCGATAGACCATGGTTTTGACTAATAAATTTTATTTACTCATAACGTAAAGTAAGCGATGGCCGTGTGCTTGCAGCTTTAAATGCAAGGCTTGCAACCGTGAGCCAAGTAATTACTGCAACACTAAGAGCTGCAATTAAATAAACCCACAGCGCTTGATCAACACGCTCATTAAAGTTAGCGAGCCAATCACCCACCAGCCAATAGGTTATTGGGTATGCAATGGCTACACTCACCAATACTAAAATTAAAAACTCTTTTGTCAGTAGGTTCATAATACTAATACGTGATGCGCCAAGTACTTTGCGTACCGCCACTTCTTTTTGGCGACGAATTGTGGCAAATGAAGCTAAACCAAATGTACCCAAGCAGGTTAAGAATACCGCAAGGCCCGTAAAAATAAGTACCACAAGAGAAACACGCTCATCAGCTTTTAAAACCGCTTTATAGTTTTCAGCTAGTAGGTTTATTTTTGGCTCATAAATATTAGACACCTCAGCCAAGGCTGCGATCACTTCTTGCTTTATAGCTGGGAGCTTTTGCAAATTAACTGTTAAAATCACTTCAGATACCGGTGCTAAATAGTTAAAGCCACATAAAAACATAATGTTAGAATTTGCATCTTGTGCATTACCAATTTTTACATCTTTTACAACACCGACAACCCGCATATCCACATTACGCCCTGTGTCTTTAATTGTTTGTCCAACAATATCAGCCACATTGCTATAACCAGCCTGCTTGGCAACGGTTTCTGTAATAATTGTACCAACCGTTGTAACCCCGTTTGCTCGCGTCGCCCAGTCTGAGGAAAACTCACGGCTAAAGTCTCTACCAGCAATGAGCGTAAGACCTAGCCCTTTTACGACATCAAAACCAGAACCTATCACAGGGGTTATTCCACCTGATGATTCTCCATTGGGCCAAGTTGGCTGTAATGTATTATTAATTGAAACGGTTAAACGGGTATCAATAATCGTTGCTTGCTCTACGCCATCAATAGCCGTCAAGCGATTAATGAGTGCGCTAGGCTGCTGCGTAAATACCGATTGCACTGGCAACTCTGAAACCACTAAGCGTTGCTGTGTTTGATAGCCTAAAGGAAGACTTTGTAAGTGAGATAATTGGTTTAATAACGTAATCGAGGCAATGATCAGGCCTATTGCCAGTGAAGCTTGTAGGGTTAATAAACTTTTACGCACCCAAGTAGCTGTACTGCCTCGTTGTAAATCGCCACTTAATACTCGTTTAGCGCTAAATGATGAGATAAACAATGCAGGGTACAAACCGGCAAGTATGCCTACAGCAATCACCACGCTCATAATACCCAAACCAAAGGCTGAAAAATAAATTACGACTAGCTCACGATCGACTAACTGATTAAAGCTCGGTAATAACAGCTCTACTAATACACATGCAGTAATCATCGACAATAACGCAACCAACATAGACTCAGCTAAAAATTGCGTTACTAACTGCCCTTTACTTGCGCCAAGTGCTTTACGCACCCCAACTTCTTTAGCACGCCTTGTGGACTGCGCCACCGTCATATTGATAAAGTTAAAGCCCGCAATTAAAATAAGCAACACACTCAAACCCGCACAAATCATTACGACTTGCTTTGCGCCACCCGCTTTCATTTCAAATGGTGATTTGGCTATTAAATGTAAGTCTAATAGTGGGTGAAATTCAATGGCAATTTGCCCCGCCATTTGCCCATTAAAGTATTGTTTAGAAAGTGTATCCGCAAGTGCGATTGGATCGGCCTGTGGCGCTAAACGCATATAAACGTAGCTACTATTCATCATAAGGTTGCTCGGGTCATGTTTTACATACACTAGGTTTTTAAATGCAAAGTGAGTATTGCTTGGTAAATCCGCAAACACCGCCCGTACAGTATATTGCCCTTGTTCGTGCTGTAGCGTATTACCAATAACATTCACAGAACCAAAAATACGCAGTGCTTCAGACTCACTCAATGCTAGGCTACCAGGTGTACTCATAGCATTTTTTAAATCGCCAGCCAATGTGTTCATATTGATAAAATTCTCAATATTTGGAGTTGCTCCATATAAATCGCTGAGCTTAAAACCCTGATCGCGATACTGTACGTCAACCATCGCCTCTCTAGTCATCGACACCATAGTCAAACCAAAGACTTCTTCCACTTGGCTATACTCGACTGCCTTCGCTCCTTGTGAATAATTGAAGATTGGGATCACAAATAAGCCCAACTTCGAGAAGTCTTGGCCTACGCGGTAAACACGTTCAGCATGTGGCTGCTGACTATCGTAAGACAGCTCATTTTGTGCGAACAACGCCACTAAAATAGCTGAAGCTAAGCCAATACTTAAACCTAATACATTTAAAATAAAATGTTGTTTTTGCTGTTTGAACGAACGCAGCGCTGTAATAAAGTAACTTACAAACATGCTATGCAACCTCCACCGTTTGTTGTACGTTATTTGCTTTATCAAGCATCACTTGGCCATCAAGTAGGCGTACTAAACGATCTGCGTAATTACCCTCTTTATCAGAGTGCGTAACCATAATTACCGTGGTGCCTTCTTTATTTAATTCGCGGAGCATTGCCATTACTTCATCACCATTTTTTGAGTCTAAATTACCCGTTGGCTCATCAGCTAAAATTAGCTTAGGGTTAATCACCAAAGCTCGCGCTACTGCCACTCGCTGCTGCTGACCACCCGATAACTGTTGCGGTAAATGATCGCCTCGATGATCAATACCCACTCGCTTTAAAATGGTTTCAACACGCTCTTTACGCTCACTTTTTGAAATTTTTTGATATTGCAAAGGCAGCTCTACATTTTGATAAACTGTCAATTCATCAATTAAGTTAAAGCTCTGAAATACAAAACCAATCGAGGCTTTACGTAACTCTGCTAATTGTTTTTCGCTATAACCTGCAATGTCAGTACCTGCAAACTCAAAGCTTCCACTTGTTGGCGAATCTAACATGCCTAAAATAGATAATAAGGTTGATTTACCACAGCCAGATGGGCCCATAATTGCTAAAAAATCACCTTCTTTTACGGTTAGAGTAATATTGCTTAGTGCAGCTGTTTCAACATCTTGAGTACGAAATACACGGCTTAAATTAGTTAGTTTAATCATTATTGTTATCCTTAAAATTGTAGTTGTTGTGCTTTTTCGAAGTTGCTGTAGCTAGAGGTAATTACTTGATCCCCTGCTTTTAGCCCTTCAAGCACTTCAAAATAATGTTGATTTTTTTTACCTAAACGAATATCACGGCGCAGTGCTTTATCACTACCTTGCTCAATTACGTAAACCCAATTACCACCCGAGTTTGTGAAAAATGCGCCTCGATTAAGCAATAAGGCATTGTTTTTGTTGTTGCCAAGCATCAACTCAAGGTCAATACTTTGGCCACGCTTAATACTTTTAATGTTACTTGGTAAATCCACTTCGATTTGAAATTGAGACTGCTGTACGCGGCTATCAATTTTGCTCACTTTGGCAGTAATCACGTCATCATCAAGTTCAATCATCACGGCCATATCGCGCTGAACTTGATTTAAATAAAACTCATCAAGACGCACCACTAATTTGTACTCGTTAGGAATATCTATTTGTCCGAGGCGTGCGCCGCTGCTTTTTGATTCACCAATTTCTACATCAAGCTCGCTTAAATAACCTGATACCGGTGCTTTTACTAATAAGTTATCGAGGTTTCGACGAGCAAATTGAAGGTTTTTCTCGAGCATTTTAGCGCTGTCTGACAGCTGTGCAACTTGCACTTCACGTATTGATTTTTCTTGCTTTTGACGCTCAAGCGTTAGCTCTTTGCGAGCATGGTAATAACTTAAATCTTCCTCAAGTTCTGCTAATTTATCTTGCGCCAACACCCCACTTTTAACTAATGGTTTAGTTTGTTTTAAACGGCGTGTTAAATGCGTAATCTTTAACTCTATTTCTAATAAGTCGCGGCGTAAATTTAAGCGGCTAGTTTCCATAGTCATTTGCGTATTACGTAAAAAATTAAGCTGCTCTGTTACTTGAGCCTCACGGCCCATAACATCAAGTTGCAAGTTAGTATTACTCAAGCGCACCAAGGGCTGGCCTGCTTCTACAAATTCGCCTTGTTCTACCAAGCGCTCCTCAACTTGGCCACCGGCGATAGTATCAAGATAAATACTGGTTTTTGGCACCACTTGACCACGTAAGCTTAAGGCATCTTTAAATGCACCTTGTTTAACTGTGCTAACGGTGAGACTACTGCGCTCAACATGTTGGCTACGACCTGTATCGCTAGTTTGCGTAAAACCATACGCAGCCGCCGCAACACCTAAGGCCATCGTTGCAAAGATGAATTTTTTTAAATACTTTTGAGTAAATGAGCGCTCTATTTTCTTATCCATGTTGCCGCCTTAATACAGGTTTAATTTAACTAATTACCTATTGCTATTACAAAGCGTATGCCAACTTTAATTATTCTTTAATTACAACAGCTTGAATAACACTTTATACAGATAGATACTTTAAGTGTCCGTTTATAGAACACTTTTTATTTTAATAAGCGTCCATTTATGGACACTATTCCTTTTTTGTTTTAGGCTAAATAAAACTCTATAAAAATAAAAACCATGAAACACACAGGCTCAGTTTTAATTGTTGACGACAATCCCGATATTCTCATTGCAGCACGCTTGCTATTAAAGCAACACTATCAAAGCGTCAAAACTACTGATAATCCCTTTGATATTGCTGGCATTATTAGCAAGCAACGAGAAAGCGATCAGCCCATTGACGTGATTTTATTGGATATGAACTTTAGCCAAGATTCGATTAGCGGCAAAGAAGGGTTTTATTGGCTCAAAAAAATCATTGAGCAAGACGCTAATATTGTGGTGCTACTGATGACCGCTTACAGTGATATTCAGCTTGCGGTGGATGCCATTAAAGCAGGTGCGTCTGATTTTATTGCTAAACCTTGGCAAAATGTGCAATTACTTGGCGCGGTTGCTGCTGCATTCTCGCACGCAAAAGACAAACAACAGGTTGGTAAACTTACTCGCCAAAAGCAGGGACTTAATCAGGCATTAAACACGCCATCATTTGAGTTTTTAGGGCAAAGCGCAGCAATGCAGAAAGTATTTAATACCATAGAAAAAGCCGCGCAAACCGACGCAAATATATTAATCACTGGCGAAAGTGGCACAGGTAAAGAGCTCACCGCTCACGCAATTCATCAAGCAAGTATGCGCAGCGAACACACCTTTTTGAGCTTAGATATGGGCGCAGTGGCGCAAAACCTATTTGAAAGTGAGTTATTCGGCCATAAAAAAGGCGCGTTTACTGACGCTAAAGCTGATCGAATTGGTAAATTTGAACTTGCCCAAGGCGGCAGTTTATTTTTAGATGAGTTAGGTAACTTACCTCTTGAACATCAAGCTAAGTTACTCTCCGCATTGCAAAACCGCCAAGTAACTCCGATCGGCAGCAGTAAAATAGTTGATATTGATATTCGCCTCATTTGTGCCACTAACGATAACCTTGAGCAAGCCGTCGTTGATGGTCGCTTTCGTCAAGACTTACTGTATCGTATTAATACTGTTGAAATTCGCCTACCCGCTTTACGCGAGCGCAGTGACGACATTCCATTACTAGTAGATTATTACCTAAATCATTTTTCACAAAAATACAAACGCGACTTAACCATTGCAGCAGATGATATGACATCACTTTGCCAATACTCATGGCCGGGTAATGTACGTGAGCTAGCCCACTCAATAGAGCGTGCGGTAATATTAAGTGAAGGCGAAAATCTTGATGTGAGTTCAGTGGTTGGCGCTACCGCTAACAACAATAATAATGCGAATAATACAGCCGTTAATAGCAATAGTTCATACGATACTTTTGATTTAGAGGCACTTGAACAACGCACAGTTCGAGCTGCCCTTACTCATCATCAAGGTAATGTAAGCCACGCTGCCAAAGCGCTTGGTTTAACGCGCGGTGCTATGTATCGTCGCCTTGAAAAGTATGGATTATAAACATGCGACCTTACTTTTTTCTCGGGTTTAACCTAGTCGCATTAAGCAGCTGCAGTGCATTACTGTGCTACTTACTTATTAATAAAGGTTTCTCGGCAACATTATTGTTAGTCGTCTTGGTTGGTGTTGCGTTGAGCGCCCATATTTTCACACTATTTACTCGCCAACAAAAACAAGCTGAAATAGTTATTCGCGCACTCGCTAATGGCGATAGTACGTTAGGCCTTAGCCAGTATCACCCAATGCGCCAGCAGTTCGATCAAGTAAAAGCACAAATGCAAACCGCACGCTTTAATGCCGAGCAACAAGCTCAGTTTTTACAAGCATTACTAATTCATGTCGATTTGGCTGTATTGGTGTCTGATAACAGTGGCCAAGTGATTGAATCAAACCCCGCTGTAAGTAAGCTTTTAGGTAAAAACATTAAGCACTTGAGTGAATTGGGCGCTGTGGGTGATCTTCTTTTAAAAGCCGAGCGAAACGTACGTAATACCCTGCATTGGCAAACAGGTGAACAGCAAGATACATTATCAATTGCACTCAGTATCGCCGAAATTCAAGGTAAAGTTCGCCGCGTTGTCAGCATACAGTCTATTCACGACCAATTGCAGTTAAAAGAGCAGCAGGCTTATAAGCGCTTAACTAAAGTGCTAACTCACGAAATAGCGAATTCTATAACGCCACTTTCATCACTCGCTAACACGTGCACCACTTTATTACCACAAACGCTGTGCTTTGATGAGCTTGAAGATAAGCAAGACTTGCAGCTAGCACTCACTACACTTGCGTCTCGCACTGAGCATTTAGGCGATTTTATAGCACGCTTTCGCCAAGTTAGTAGCTTACCTACACCTAAATTAGCGCCTTATAATTTAGCTAGTGTGCTCACACAAATAGTTGCATTACATCAGCGGCAAGCATTTAGCCAAGGCACTACTTTTGAGCTTAATCTTAATACCCAACAATTAGTGATGCTCGACAACGGCCAAATAGAACAAGTACTGGTTAACTTAGTAAAAAATGCACTCGAAGTACTCGCCACAAGCCACCAACATAACGCGAAAAATCCTAATAAAACACCAATGATTCAACTCACCCTCGCGCAAAATCACGCACAACAGCTTTACATTGAAGTCAGCGATAACGGACCTGGTATTGCTGAACATGTTATCGACATGGTATTTGTGCCCTTTTTTACTACCAAACAACAAGGCTCGGGTATTGGTTTGAGCTTGTCGCGGCAAATTATGCTCAACCACGGCGGTGATTTGGTTTATGTACAAAAACCACAAGGGGCATGTTTTAGGTGTGTGTTTGGGTAACACACATCAATATACAGTAGTAATCTAGTGACACTAATTTATCTTGCGTGTTATCTTTACCTTAATTAAGATCGAACACAAACGAATGAGACATTTGATGAGTACTCCTAGAGATTTTCATAATTCATTTTTAGATACAGCTAAACGCGATGATATATTAAATTACTATGTTAATCGTGCTCCTGATGATGCTCACGACAGTGTTGAAGATATGAAACAGGCTATCGAATGGGAAGATACACCTGGCTGTTACTTATTCTCTGGACTTAGAGGTGCAGGTAAAACCACTGAACTCCAGCGTTTATTAGCTGATCTCAAAGTAAAAAACATACCGGCTTTTTACTGTAGTGCAGACTCTTTTTTAGATTTAAATGAGCCTGCAATTACTCAAACTGAATTAATTTTCACTGCATTAGCAGGCTTATCTCACGCCGTTAAAAAAGCATATGGTGATGACTTCCTTACTGAAACAATTTGGGAGCGCACAAAAAAAGCAATGGACTCAAAAGTAGAGCTAAAACCTAAACTAAAAGCAGCAGGGGCTGAGGTTGAGTTCTCTCTAGAGGAAAATGTAACTTTTAAACAAGAATTAATAAAATTTGCTAATAGCTCAAATAAGTTTTTTCAAGAGGCCATCAAGTTTGCAAACGATGTCGCTGCATCAGTTAAACAATATACCAATCAAGATAAAGTTGTTCTTGTTGTTGATTCATTAGAAAGACTGTCTGCACCTAACGGTCAAGAAAACGTATTATTTGAATCCCTTAAAGACTTATTTTTTAACTCTCCTGCCCGATTATCTTTTGAAAATATTACCGTCATTTATACTGTTCCCCCGTATATTCATGCTGTACTTCCTAGCATTGATCAATTTTATTCTGGGAGCTTTTCGTTGCCTAATTTTAAAGTTATGCAAACACCTAAAAAAGAAAAGCCAATTGAGAAAAACCCAGAAGGTATAGCAAAAATGGTGTGTGTCGTAGAAAAACGCTTTCCTGAGTGGGAAAACTATATTTCAAAGCCCGTGATAGAGGAGTTTGCATGGCTATGCGGTGGTAACGTTCGTCGGATGTTTGCTTTAATACGCCATACCACTAAAAAAGCAGTACTTGGTAAAGTCAATTTTCCTGTAAATAGAGTTAATAGCACTCCTGTTAAGCAGGCAATTTTAGAAGAAACTAAAAATGTTCAATGGTTAAATGCACAAGATAGAAAATGGTTAATTCATTGCAGAGAGCACAGCGGTAACCTAGCACAATATATAAATGACCTTGCCAGCGACTTACCACCAATTATTCGTTTATTTGACCATTCATTAGTTTTAAATTATCAAAATGGTAGTATTTGGTACCAAGTTCCTCCAATTATGAACGACTACTTTGATGCACAATCATGATTTTGAGGCCATCTGGTCAGAGTTAAAACTCACACTTGAGTGGCACGA
This sequence comes from Pseudoalteromonas sp. 20-92, assembly GCF_030847595.1. Taxonomy (NCBI): domain Bacteria; kingdom Pseudomonadati; phylum Pseudomonadota; class Gammaproteobacteria; order Alteromonadales; family Pseudoalteromonadaceae; genus Pseudoalteromonas; species Pseudoalteromonas sp. 20-92. The sequence goes on along the minus strand of NZ_JANJGQ010000009.1, from coordinate 3,410 downwards.
AGACTTCTCTCTTTTTTTTGTATTTGTTGAAAATACTCAAGCGAGTTTTGCCCTTAAGCAGCGGCTAGATGACTTTATGCGCAGTCACAGTAAACCGTTACGCCGTATAAAACCAAAAACTCAAACAGATTTACCAAATAAAGTTATTGATGAAATTTTTGACGCTAACGCAGGCCATTCTCCCGTTTGGATAGCGCTAACACAAGTAGATCAAGAAGGGATTTGGAATACGCTAAGAGCCAAAACCTTAGCAACTTTAAATAAACGCCGTTCGCAGTTGGAAGATATTGTAAAGAGCCCTATTTTCATTGAGCTACCTTATAAATGTGCAGCTAATGTTGTCACTTGGGCGCCTGATATCTGGAGTGTTCGCCAACAAATAATTGAACTACCTTTTAACATTCAATTAAATACTAAGCTGTCACAAACTGAAGCTGAAACTTCACATGAGCCGCTATTATCATCAGTGCAACTTGATGAAGCTATCTACCAAACTAGAGCCAAGATAGAACAATTGCAAAGTACGGTTACAAACCAAGGAAGAAGGCATTTGAGTATCGCCTTAGATAGATTAGGTGACTTACTAAGTAATATTGGCCAATTACCTGAAGCCAAAGCCGCATACACGCAAAGCTTAGCAATTCGCCAACAACTGCAAACGAGCCTTGGTGACTCACCACAAGTATTACGAGACCTGTCTATCTCGTTTGATAAGATAGGCAACATTGAGCTGCAACTCGGGGATTTACCCGCAGCCAAGGCCGCGTATATGCAAAGCTTAGCAATTTGCCAACAACTGCAAACAAGCCTTGGTGACTCACCACAAGTATTACGGGACCTGTCTGTCTCGTTTGATAAGGTGGGCGACATTGAGCTGCAACTCGGGGATGTACCCGCCGCCAAAGCAGCCTATATGCAAAGCTTAGCAATTCGCCAACAATTGCAAAAAAGCCTTGGTGACTCACCAAAAGTATTACGAGGCCTGTCTGTCTCGTTTGATAAGATTGGTAATATTGAGCAAGAACTTGGTAATTTACCCGCAGCCAAAGCTGCGTATACGCAAGGTTTAACTATTTGCCAACAACTGCACACCAGCCTTGGTGACTCACCACCAGTATTGCGGGACCTGTCTGTCTCGTTTGATAATCTTGGCAACATTGAGCAGCAACTCGGGGATTTACCCTCAGCCAAGGCCGCGTATACGCAAAGCTTACAGCTCGACAGGCAACTTCAAACTAATTTGGGGGATACAGTAACAGTGCTTAGAGATCTCACTATATCCTTAAATAAGGTGGCAGAAATAGAACAACAACTAGGTAACTTAATCTCATCCACACACCTACACACTCAATCAGACGAAATAGCAGATAAATTAAAAACTTTATAATCATCAAGTTACCTTAACTCGTCGCTATAATGAGCAGTTTAAAGCATGCTTAAATTTAGCCCCACCTCACATTCCCTATGTTAAGCTAACCGGCTTTTAGCTAGCTGCATTTATATTACGGAGTAGTTTTTACGTGTTTTTAAATCGATATATCGGCATTTTGCCACTGATTTTTATTTTATCTGGCTGTGAGACAACACCAGAACAACCAGCCCCTAAAACAATTATTAAAGCCAATCCTGTTGTTAATCAACAAAGTAAAGCAATTGAACAAATCGCGCCTTTAAGTCCTAAAGAGCTGGATGATGTTTGGCAACGTATTCGCGCGCAGCTAAGCTTTACTAATTCAAGCCACCCCGCTGTGAACAAGCGTATTGCTTGGTACTTATCTCATCCTAATTATATGGATGAAATTAGCCGCCGCGCTACACCCTATCTTTATCATATAGTGACTGAAATAGAAAAACGAGATTTACCAATAGAGCTGGCATTAATGCCACTTATTGAAAGCGATTTTGATGCAAGCGCCTATTCTCATAAACATGCGTCTGGCCTGTGGCAGCTAACGCCCTCTATTGCTAAATATTTTAAAGTAAAAATTTCACCTTGGTATGACGGTAGACAAGACGTGATAGACAGTACCCGTGCAGCATTGGATTTTATGGAGTATTTATACAAACGTTTCGATGGCGATTGGTATCATGCTATTGCGGCTTATAATTTAGGTGAAGGCCGCGTTTTAAGAGCAATTAAAAACAATAAAAGGCAGGGTAAGCCAACCGATTTCTTCAGCTTAAAACTACCTAAACAAACAAGTCAATATGTCCCTAAGTTACTTGCTGCTGCCCAACTACTCAAAAGCCAAAAAATGGTATTTCCTGCGATAGCAAATAAGAATACCATTGCGGTAATACCAGTTTCGGGATCCGTTATCATAGATAACAAAGAGAAGTGGCAACAACTCGAGTCATTAAATTACGGTGTGATCCGCTTTCCAGCAGTTATTGATGCGCCTCATATCGTTGTTCTTGCCGATGAGCAAATAGAGTTTAAAGCAATGCTCGCAAATCAAAAAAGTAATGATTACAGTCAATGGCAACACTACACTATTCAATCTGGCGACAGCCTCAGCGTCATAGCTAAACGCCATGCAATAACAGTTAATCAGCTAAAGGCCTTTAACAATCTAAAAAGCAATCGTATTCGCGCAGGGAAAAAGCTGATACTCCCTATACTTGCAGATCAAGAAATCGAGCATAAAGTTAAATCAGGCGAAAGCTTATGGAAAATCGCTAAGTATTACAAAGTCAGTATTAATAAACTAAAACAATGGAATAACCTTTCAAGTGACCATTTAAAAATAGGTAAAAAACTTACTGTATTCTTATCTAATAGCTAACTACTTGGCTGATTATTAAATATATGGGCTGATGACTTTATCAGCCCATATATCCTTCAAAAAATGGTTTGATTATTTATCAATCATACCAATATCATTTATTAAGTGATTCGGTTTATCCATTTTTAAAATACATACATTCAAAACTGCAACATTTGAGCAAAACACATTTAATGCTCTACATACTTGCCCCACACAATACATAAGTTGTGACTGCAGGACCTCGAGTGAGTAATGTTCGCTATTCCCTTATATTTCAATTTTCTGCAGACGTAAAAAAAGCCCGAATCGCTAGATTCGGGCTTTCTACAATGTGAAGTCGGTGCGCTACGCAATAGGATGTCATAGTGCCCACAGCGGTGGAGAGTCACAGTGAAATGCTACACTATCATTGTGTCAGGGCGGCCTCCCGTGAGGCTCGCCTTCGAGCTGTTTTGTTTCACTACTGAGTTCGGCATGGGCTCTGGCTACCGCTTTTATTTTCACTTTTCTGCAGACGTAAAAAAGCCCGACTATTTCTAGTCGGGCTCTCTACAATTTGAAGCCCGGTAATGTCTTAGTGCCCACAGCGGTAGAAAGTCACATAACAAATGCTACACTATCATCGGTCGAAGCTTTGACTTC
>NZ_JANJGQ010000099.1:0-290 GCF_030847595.1 Pseudoalteromonas sp. 20-92 | reverse complement strand
ACCAATTTAGTCCTTCATTTTTAGAACCTAATTTGTATCACGCCGATGGTCAAATTAAAGAAGAAGTGTATGTGTTTGGTTCTTTTGTACAAAGTAAAATGTACAAAGCCGGTGTTAACTGCGTTGACTGCCACGATAAACACACTATGAAAGTTAAAACAAAAACGAATGGGCTATGCTTGCAGTGTCACAGTGCCAGTGAATACAACAAATCCGAGCATCATCGTCATAAAGAACAATCAACCGGTGCACAATGTGTTAGCTGTCATATGCCAACCAACAGATACATG
>NZ_JANJGQ010000098.1:0-293 GCF_030847595.1 Pseudoalteromonas sp. 20-92 | reverse complement strand
TGCAGCCTCTTTATTGTTTACACACCCAAGCTCAGGCATGTCACTAAGTAAGTTAAACGCGACAACATTCCCAACGCCAGGCACACTTTGAATAATGTCATTCTTGACCTTATATTCGTCACATTCTTTGATGAGTTTTTGTAGTTTCAAATCTGATTTTTTAATGCCGTTAGGATAGGTTTTATTAGTGATGATATTGTTTTTGGCATTATCTGAGAACGGTTTTTCTCCATCGTTTGCATATCCATTAACTGCCTTCTTCTAGAAAGTAAATCACTCATCAAGCGCATCTG
>NZ_JANJGQ010000097.1:0-303 GCF_030847595.1 Pseudoalteromonas sp. 20-92 | reverse complement strand
GGCGTTGATGACAGGCGCGACCATAGCTTTAAAATTCCTCGCCCTGATATATCAATAAAATACGATACACCCAATGCGTGTGTGCAATGCCACGACGATCAAACAAACGAATGGGCAGCAAGCACGCTTGAAAAATGGCATGGTAAAGCACCGGCATTAAGTGCAAGCGAGCACAGTATGCTTGAGTTGCGCTCATTAAAATCCATATCGCAAAATGCACATATGAGCTTAATTAATGACTTTTCGTTAAACGAAATAGATCGCGCCAGTGCGATTGCTTATTTAGGCAATTCAGGGGCTGAG
>NZ_JANJGQ010000096.1:0-305 GCF_030847595.1 Pseudoalteromonas sp. 20-92 | reverse complement strand
GGGGAACCTGGGGCTGGATCACCTCCTTATACGATTTAGAACTTATTTGTTCGTAGTGTCCACACAGATGATTGTTATTGTAAAGAGAACAACACTTATTGTTTTGGGTCTGTAGCTCAGCTGGTTAGAGCGCACCCCTGATAAGGGTGAGGTCGGTAGTTCAAATCTACTCAGACCCACCACTTCTTGTCTAATCAAGAAGATGGTTAAAACAGTAAGTACCAGCATATGTGGGGCTATAGCTCAGCTGGGAGAGCGCCTGCCTTGCACGCAGGAGGTCAGCAGTTCGATCCTGCTTAGCTCCA
>NZ_JANJGQ010000095.1:0-306 GCF_030847595.1 Pseudoalteromonas sp. 20-92 | reverse complement strand
CAGATGCGCTTGATGAGTGATTTACTTTCTAGAAGAAGGCAGTTAATGGATATGCAAACGATGGAGAAAAACCGTTCACAGATAATGCCAAAAACAATATCATCACTAATAAAACCTATCCTAACGGCATTAAAAAATCAGATTGAAAAAGTAGATTTGAAACTACAAAAACTCATCAAAGAATGTGACGAATATAAGGTCAAGAATGACATTATTCAAAGTGTGCCTAGCGTTGGGAATGTTGTCGCGTTTAACTTACTTAGTGACATGCCTGAGCTTGGGTGTGTAAACAATAAAGAGGCTGCA
>NZ_JANJGQ010000094.1:0-307 GCF_030847595.1 Pseudoalteromonas sp. 20-92 | reverse complement strand
ATCGGCGCTGTTTCGTTTCACTACTGAGTTCGGCATGGAGTCAGGTGGGTCCAAAACGCTATTGTCACCAAGCAAATATAGTGCAAAGAATTAATGACAAGCACGTAGTGCTACCATTTTCTTTGCGCAAGGTGCCTCAACTTTAACGCTACGCGCTAAGAGTCACCTCTTGAATTTGGAAAATATCTGATAATATTTTTTAGTCTTTCTAAGTAATATCTACTTTAGTCATATTAACTTCTTCGCTTGTTTCACTATCACATAAAACGCGTTTGGCGTTGTATGGTTAAGCCTCACGGGTAATTAG
>NZ_JANJGQ010000093.1:0-310 GCF_030847595.1 Pseudoalteromonas sp. 20-92 | reverse complement strand
CAGCGGGGAGTGATAAGTCAGCATCTATTGTGAGTCCTTCGCGATTGAAATCATCAATCACATTGAACAAGCGACACCCTCTGCCATCAGATAATTGGTCGTGCATAAAAGCCATTGACCAACATTCGTTAATGGCCTCAGGGACAGCCAATGGTTCAGGCTTCTCCCTTGTTAGGCGTTTTCTAGGCTTTATTCGCAGATTCAACTCAAGCTCACGGTAAATACGATAAACACGCTTATGATTCCATGTGTAGCCTTTAACATTGCGTAAATATAAAAAACATAAACCGAATCCCCAATTACGCTGACA
>NZ_JANJGQ010000092.1:0-310 GCF_030847595.1 Pseudoalteromonas sp. 20-92 | reverse complement strand
AAGACATAAACGGCGCTATAAAGTCGTTACAAAAAGGCATTAGCGTTGATCCTTACTTTGATGCAAGTTATGTGAATTTAGCCGACATTTATTATCGACTTGGTCAAACAGTACAAATGCAAAGCACATTGAATAGTGGTTTAAAGGCAGTAACTACCTCTGCGCCGCTACATTATGCAAACGGTATGGCGCTTATTAGAAGCGGTAACAAACCCGCTGCTGTTGACTCATTTAAACACGCAATGGCACTTGAAAGTAACAACGTGCAATACGCTTACTTGTACTTTTTAGCACTTGATAGCATTGGCGC
>NZ_JANJGQ010000091.1:0-312 GCF_030847595.1 Pseudoalteromonas sp. 20-92 | reverse complement strand
CTAATATCACTGTAAATATAATGACTTAGCCAGTCATACCTAACCGTGCGATTAAACCGCTCTACATAAGCATTTTGTTGCGGGTTACCTGGTTGAATAAATCGTAATTCAATATTATTATTTAACGCCCACTCTGCTAATTTATGGCTAATATATTCAGGCCCATTGTCACACCTGATAGCTTTTGGCTTACCACGCCATTCTATAATTTGATTGAGTGAGCGGATAACACGCTCAGCGGGGAGTGATAAGTCAGCATCTATTGTGAGTCCTTCGCGATTGAAATCATCAATCACATTGAACAAGCGACAC
>NZ_JANJGQ010000090.1:0-312 GCF_030847595.1 Pseudoalteromonas sp. 20-92 | reverse complement strand
GTTGCTATTGACGGTAAACGATTGAAAGGTTCATTTAATCAGTCAGATAGACGCGATGCGCTTTATATGATCAGTGCATTTGCATGCGAAAATGGTGTTGTTTTGGCACAATGCCCTGTTGATAAAAAGTCGAATGAAATAAAAGCGTTGCCAGAGCTGCTTGAATTATTAGAGATAAAAGGCTGCTTAGTAACGATTGACGCTATGGGGTGTCAAAAATCAATTGCAAAAAAAATAGTTGGTAAAGAAGCCGATTACTTACTTGCGGTAAAAGCAAACCATAAAAGGCTACTGTCACAAATAGAAGATGTG
>NZ_JANJGQ010000008.1:0-142339 GCF_030847595.1 Pseudoalteromonas sp. 20-92 | reverse complement strand
TCTACAAAACAGACACAAACCTACACTTTGGCGGTAGACGCAGAGCTTGCTCGCGTGAAAAGCGCAGCTTTTAATTATTTAGAGTCCAGCGACTTTTACCGTCTTTATGAACTTTATTGACGGGCAATGCCCGTAACGTAAGCAAGCTTCACGTCTACAAAACAGACACAAACCTACACTTTGGCGGTAGACGCAGAGCTTGCTCGCGTGAAAAGCGCAGCTTTTAATTACTTAAAATAAATACACAGTAATAAATAAGTGTAAATATATGTGTATTTTAATAGCTCACTAAGTGAGCTCTTCGAGCTCTGTAATAAGCGCTAGGGCTTGCGCGTTTGTTGACCCGCACACATCAAACGTGGCGCTAAAATCGCTACACACTTTAGGCCGACTTTCATCACCAAATAACTTACATAAATTACGTTCGTCCAGCTGAATACAGCGCTCTCCGGCTTTTTTACCATTTGGCATACCTGGAATAGGCGAACTAATACTTGGCGCAATACAACATGCGCCGCAGCCTAGTCTGCAACTAATAGATTCGGTTTTCATAATTTCCTCTGAATAAAAAACACTTACTTTAATTTCTTTTTAGGAACTTAATTAGTCGCATAGCGAGTTGTAACACACATATGTAATGCTTTGTTACATCTTAAAACAGCTTGTAAACACTTTATTGCGTATTATTGCTCTGTCACCACCAATTATGAAGGAATGCCTTGTGGCTACTACAAAACAAATAATACTCCCAATCGCTGTTTTAGCAGGCGGCATTGCGCTAGCTATAGCCTTTAAGATGATGAAACAGCCACCTGAAGAAAAGCCAGAGCAAGATTTACGTCCTTTAGTAGCAACACAAAGCGTACTTTTAGATTCTATAACGCTCGATGTTAAATCGTACGGCATTGTTAAACCCAAGTATCGTACCGAGCTAATAGCACAAGTTAGCGGGCAAGTTATTTCGGTATCGGATCAATTTGTTGAAGGCGCGTTTGTAAAGCAAGGCGATATTTTAGCACGAATTGATGCAAATGATTACGAGGCAGACTTTATTGAAGCGCAAGCAGGTTTAGCACAAGCAAGCTCAGCACTTGAAATAGAACGCGCACAAGCACATGTAGCGAAAGCTGAGTGGGAGCGTATTAAGTCAGACTCAAGCGACGCTATTGCCTCAGAACTTTATTTACGTAAACCACAACTGGCCGAAAAACTAGCGCGTTACCGCTCTGCTCAAGCAAGTGTTAAACGTGCTAGCCGCAATCTTGAACGTACTTATATTAAAGCCCCTTATGATGCCATTATTAATGAGCGCACAATTAGCTTGGGGTCAGTAGTAAACCCAGGTAATAGTTTTGGTGCATTGAGTGCAACCTCAGTTGCAGAGGTACGTTTACCGGTTGCCGATCAAGAACTGCAATATTTAAAAAATGGTGGCGTAGGCTCAAATGTTACATTTAACGCAGAATACGCGGGTAAGCAAACAATGTGGCAGGCCAAAGTAATTCGCACCGAAGGTGTGGTTGATCAAACAAGCCGTATGAGCTACTTGGTTGCACAACTTGCAACACCTTATGGCGATAAAACACGCCCTCTTCGTTTTGGTTCGTACATTAACGCTACCATTGAAGGTCGCCCACTTGATAACGCAATTATTGTTGCGCACCACTTAGTTAAAGATAATAAAATTGTAATTTTAAATGACGATTTAACATTGTCGTTTAAAACTCTCAATATTATACGCGAACAAAACGGCATGATTATAGCCAGCCAAGGGTTAAAAAATGGCGAGCAAATTGTTACCTCAGCGCTTGAATACCCAACTGAAGGTATGGCAGTAAAAGTTGAAGATATTGCGCCTGATAAAACTGATGTAACTCAACTTGCGCTGAAAGAGGAATAATCATGAACACTCGTGAAACAGGGTTAATAGCATGGTTTGCCCGAAATCCCGTTGCAGCCAACCTACTAATGATATTTATATTAGTGGGCGGTATTTTAATGGCGATGACCATTCGCAAACAGATGTTCCCACAGTTTGAAAGTAACTGGATAAGCGTACAAGCAGTTTACCCAGGGGCTGCCCCGCAAGAGGTTGAAGAAGGCATAACCATAAAGGTTGAAGAAAACCTCGAAGGTATTGAAGGCATTAAACGCTTAATTACTTACTCTAACCGTGGTTTTTCACAAGCGTGGATTGAAATAGAAGAACAATACAATCCACAAGAAGTACTTGATGAAATTAAAGTACAAGTTGATTCAATAAACACCTTTCCAGCGGGGATGGAGCGCCCTGTTGTGCGCCGCGATAAGTTTGAGCAAGAGGTAATGATACTCGCGCTTTACGGCGACATGAGTAACTACCAGTTAAAAGAGCTTGGCAACGATATAAAAGACGAGTTACAAGCACTGCCTCACGTTAACCTTGTTAATTTTAACGGCGGCTTAGAATACGAAATTGGTATAGAAGTCAGCCCTGATAAACTGCGCGAATATGGCTTAACATTTAGAGATATTGCAGGCGCGGTGCAAAACTTTTCGGCCAATATGTCGGCGGGGCAAATACGCTCTGAAAATGGTTATATTTCGATGCGTGTTGAAAAACAAGCCTACCGTGGTTTTGAGTTTGAAAAACTGCCACTTATTACCCTTGCTGATGGCGCACAAATTTATTTAGGCGATGTAGCAACTATTAATGATGGCTTTGAAGAAGGTCTACAATATTCAAAATACAATGGTAAAAATTCACTCTCGTTTGAAGTAAACGCATCAAAAGATCAAGACATTACCGATGTAGCAAAAGTACTTAAAAGCTACATGGCAACTAAAGAGCCGCTTTTACCAGCAGGTGTTAAGCTCTCCTATTGTTGATTTAACTTACTACCTTGAAGGTCGACTCGATATGATGGTCGATAACATGATTTGGGGTGGCTTGTTAGTAATGATAGTGCTGGCACTATTTTTACCGCTACGCTTAGCATTTTGGGTCATGATGGGCTTACCTGTGTCTTTTCTGGGCGCCTTTTTGTTTATGCCTATTGGCTTTTTAGATGTAACAATTAACCTAGCCTCTCTTTTTGCCTTTATACTTGTACTCGGGATTGTTGTTGATGACGCCATAGTTGTGGGCGAGTCAGCCAGTGCCGAAATAGAAAAATACGGCCACACTCTTGATAACGTAGTACGCGGTGTTAAACGCGTTGCGATGCCAGCAACCTTTGGTGTACTAACGACTATTGCGGCATTTTTACCACAAACACTCGCAACCGGCCCTGGTGCTGCTTTTTCTAAAGCCATTGGTGGCGTTATTATTTTATGTTTGATTTTTTCACTCATTGAATCAAAACTAATTTTACCTGCGCATATTGCAGCAATGAATCCACGTAAACCAAACCCTAAAAATCTATTACATCGCTTACGTATGGTGATTGATAGCAGCTTAAAAGGCTTTGTGAATAACTACTACCTTCCTTTTGTTAGCCGCTGTATTCATTATCGCTATACAGTGATTGTCGGCTTTATGTGTTTGCTTATTGTAAGCGCAGGTATGTTTGCAGGTGGTTTAGTTAAGTTTGTACCAAACCCTAAAATACCGCACGACTTTCCGCGTATTGATATAGAAATGAACCTTGCCTCATCTGAGCAAGCAACGCTTGAAACCGCACGTAAAATAGAAAGCGTGTTGTTAAAGGTCGATCAGCAACTACAAGAGCAATACGGTAAACCGATGATCCGCGATTTATCGGTAAGTCTGCGCGGACGAACGCAAGCAAATATTATGGCCATTTTGGTAGAGCCTGATTTACGCCCTATCGATACCTTTGCCCTAAGTGCGTTATGGCGCGAGCAAATGCCAGCCCTACCAGGCATTAAAACCATGACCATTCAAGACAGTATAATGAATGGCGGTCGAGATGATGGCGACGTTAGCTTTAAACTTGAAGGCAAAAATGCTGACGAATTAAAAGAAGTGGCTGGTAAATTAAAAGCCAAATTACAAACAATGGAAGGCGTTGGCGACGTAAACGACTCAATGCAAAGTGCTACCGACGAAGTGCAACTTGATTTAAAACCACTCGCTTACAGCATGGGTTTAACGCTTGCTGATGTAGCATCGCAAGTAAGCTTTAGTTACTACGGCTTAGAAGCGCAGCGAATATTGCGTGAAGGCGAAGAAATTAAAGTGATGATCCGCTACCCAGAAGACGAACGTAACTCAATTAGTGACATAGCAAGTGTGCGTATTATTACGCCTACTGGCGCTGAAGTACCGCTAAGTGAAATAGCCGAAGTTAAATTGGTTGACGGTGTAAACCGTATTCGCCGCGAAAACTCTAAACGTACTGTAAACGTATGGGCTGCGGTAAATACCGACCAAGCCGAACCATTTGCAATTGCAGAAGAAATTCGTGATGAATACTTACCAACATTACTTAAAAGCTACCCTGGCGTTACAAGTGATGTAGCTGGGCGCATTCAAGAAGAGATGGATAGTGCTTCAGAGCAGCTTCGTGACTTTGGTATATCAATGATGATTATATTTGCCTTGTTAGCGATTCCGCTTCGCTCTTACTCGCAGCCACTTATTATAATGTCGGTTATTCCGTTTGGTGTAGTTGGCGCGATGTTTGGCCATATGATTTTAGGTATGACTATGAGCAGCTTATCGATGTTTGGCATTATTGCTGTAGCGGGTGTGGTCGTAAATGACTCCCTCGTTATGGTTGATTTTGTAAACAAAGCACGCGCTGAAGGCGTTGCGATTAAGGATGCTGTAATGCAAGCCGGTGCTCGTCGCTTTAGAGCGATATTACTTACCTCAATCACGACCTTTATTGGTGTAATGCCAATTATTTTTGAAACAAGTTTACAAGCTAAAATTGTTATCCCAATGGCTGTATCACTTGCTTTTGGTGTGTTATTTGCCACAGTAATTACACTGATACTTATACCGTGCCAGTATGTTGCACTAGAAGATGCTAAACGATTAGTACGTAAAATGCGTGGCAAGCCACCACTAGTAGATGCCCAACCAGCGCCTACTCACAGCTAAATTAAGTAACATCCCAACCAAAAAAGCTCGGCATATTATGCCGAGCTTTTTATTTTTAGCTTAAAAATGATATTCACCTATTTCCTAACAATACTTCTATTACTTATTTTTTAACACGCAGGATAACTTTGGCAACAGTCCTAATAATTGAGAGAAATATTGCTCGTTTTTTATCCCTAATACGTTATGGTATTTAAATAATAAATAGACATAATAAAATTAAGGAACAGCCATGAATACATCTCCCTCTGATCACATTCCTCAAGAAGCCTTTGATTGGTATGACGAATACGCCCACGGTTTAATGGACCGACGTACTTTTATGAAAAAACTCGGTGGCCTTGCTGCTCTTGGCTTTTCGATGGCTGTACTTACATCAGCATTATTACCTAATTACGCATTGGCTGAACAAGTATCGTTTAATGACGATGATATTAAAGCAACGTACGAAGAATTTGATTCGCCAGACGGGCACGGTAAAGGCAAAGGTTACTTAGTAACCCCTAAAAACATAGAAGGTAAACTTCCTGTTGTACTTGTGGTCCACGAAAACCGTGGATTAAACCCATACGTAAAGGATGTAGCAAGGCGCTTAGCTAAGATTGGTTTTATTGCATTTGCACCCGACGCGCTTTTTCCACTGGGTGGCTACCCTGGTAATGATGATGAAGGACGCGCTATGCAAAAAAACATGGATCGCGCTAAAATTCAAAACGATTTTGTTGCCGCAGCGCACTTTTTAAAATCGCATGCTAACAGTAACGGTAAGTTAGGCGCTGTCGGTTTTTGTTTTGGCGGCTACATTGTTAATTATTTAGCGGCAGTAGATAGTAATTTAATCAGCGCCGGAGTGCCTTTTTACGGCACTCCAGCCAGTGAAAGTTTGCGTAAAAATATTAAAGCGCCGTTAATGATTCAATTAGGCGAGCTTGATAAACGTGTAAACGCGTCGTGGCCACAGTACGAACAAGATTTAAAAGCTAATAATGTTGAATACACTATGCATATGTATAAAGGGGCAAATCATGGTTTTCATAACGACTCAACAGGTCGATATGATAAAGACAATGCTGAGCTTGCATGGCAGCGTACCGTTGAGTTTTTTAATCAAAAGCTAAGTTAGCGGATAAAAAATAATGCCACCAGCTCTAAGCCGGTGGCACTATTAAAAATACTTGGTTTTTATTAACTTTAATTTTTTTTGCTACGCATAACTAATAACGACAACAAAACAAGTAAATAAATACTCAAAGAGCCACCGCTACTAGAGCCATCTTTATTCTCGACTTTTGCAATTTTTTCTTCTTTAACACGTGTTTTAAACCTTGATAGTTCTGCATCTAAATTAGTAGTCATATCACTAACTGCTAGATTAAAACCTTCAGCCGACTTTTCAGATAACGTTTCATCAATACCTATTGCTGTTGTTCTTTTTTCAAGTTTACTTATACCTGGTGCTCTAAATAACATTTTTCTACTTTTAATATCAAAAACAGCTGTATCCACAAAGGTTTGAATTGTATTTTCATTACCTGGAATAACGTACATACCCACTATTGTCCAATAAAGTAAGGCTGCATTATTTTCATACGATTGCGTAACTTGATCATATGAAACCAGTGCCATTACATCTACATCGTAAAGCCTCCCGACTTGCTCGAGTGTTGCAAAACCTTCACCTCCTTTTAAATAGGTACTTGGTATAACTTCAATGCGGTCAATGTAATCATATTGTAGAAATGACTTTTTTACTTTTTCGAGTAACTCGACTTGGTTTTGGGTCTCTAACCCGTCTGGCTGCCAGTTTTTAGACGGTACAAATGCAATTCCGACGGTAACAGGGAGTTTTAAAACAGGTATCTCAGGTTTATAGGTAGAGCGGCTTTGTTGATCAGGATATAAGAAGTCCATTAAGCTACTAGATTGCGTATTTTTACCTGTATTGTTACTCACAAACGAACTACAAGAAGCAAGTAAGGTCGCCATAAAAATAATTATATATTTATTAAATTTCACATTTATTCCTTTTTATTTTTAATTTAATTCAGTTACGTGCCAAAGCTCACCCGATGGTCCCCATAAGTAAATAACGCTACCCCAAGGGTCTAGGGCGTGTTGACCTTTGGTGGTTGAATTTGCAGCTGTGTGTTTGGTATTTAGGCAAGGCAGAGCCTATGATATGTGGTTGTTCCCCATACATAGGCGATAACGTAGCATAAAGACCAAACATACGCTGCCCTTTGGGTTCTTTCTAGGGGCGATTGACTCTTTGTTGCTCGGTTTTTACTTAGCCCACTAGGTTACAAACCCTGCGCCGCGATTAAATCGCCCCTAGATTGAACAAATTTCAATCCATAAAGTTCAACACGCCCTCGTTTTATACCCTCAAAACGGATATTGAAGCCGTTTAGATTACTAATGAGTTCGTATGCTTCATCTATATTTAACACACAAAGTTGCAGCATTAAGTTTTCAGCAAACGTTTTATTATAATAACGCTGTAAAAAAAACGTACATTCGCCAAAAGTACACACGCATAAATCATTTGAGGCATCTTCAATCTTAAATCCCAGCGCTTTATAAAAGCGCTGAGATTGCTCATAATTTTTACAGGGAATAAAAATTCTAATATCATCAACTTGCATAACTCTTCCTTAATTAGCTCAGTACGCTTTTATCAATAATTCCTTTATTTACCAACTGCTGCAAAATAGCTTGGGATTTTGCTCTGCATGCATCACGTAGTAAACGCACCGCTGGGGTTATTGACTGCCTACTTGGGCAAATAAGCCAGAGTTCACCATTAACATGTTGATAATCTTGCATTACAGTAACCACCCTGTCATTGAGTAAATCGTCGGCCATATCAAGAGCCGACTTAACAGCCAAGCCTTTACCCGCAACGCACCAGCGCCTTACTAAATCACCATCGTTTGAGGCGCGCCGGCCGTCCATTTTAACTTTATATTTTGCCTCACCATCGGTGAATTCCCACGTATTATTTATAATATCCTGCAACTGATAAAACAAACCTTGATGCGACGCTAAATCATCGGGGTGCATGGGAGTTCCGTTTTGTAAGAGATATTCGTCAGTTGCACACAATAGGCGCGGTACGTTGCAAATTTTAAAACCATAAACGCTAGCATCATTAGGCGAGCCGTAACGAAGTGCAATATCAACTGAATCTCGATAAAAGTCGATATTACTATCACTTATATGTGTTCTTAAACTTAACTTTGGGTAATTATCCATGAGTTCATCAATCCATGGGATCACTAAATTTCGCCCCAAATCAGATGAAAGCGCAACACGCAACTCCCCTTCAATTTCGTCGTGTTCACCTTTTAGATTTTGCTTTGCAAGCTCAAGTACTGCCAAAGCCTGTTCACATTGTGGAATGTAGCGCTCCCCAGCAGCCGATAACCTTAAATGACGGGTAGTACGAACAAACAATTCGCTACCAAGCGCCGATTCTACACGTTTAATAGCAGCGCTTGCTGTGGCTGTACGCATATCTAACTTAGCAGCTGCGAGCGTAATACTTCTAAACTCAGCGACTTTTAAAATAAGTTTTAAATCTTCTACGTTCATATTATCTATTTATATTTGATAATGATTCAACGATTATGCGGTTTATCTATATTAAATCAAGGTCTACTATATATCCATCAGCTAGCCAAAGCATGGCTTGCATCTTATACGTAAACAAATTAGGACATTTATTATGAAAGCCATTGGTTATAAAAAATCTCTTCCTGTTACTAATCCTGAGTCGTTAATTGATGTTGAATTACCACAGCCAGTTGCAACAGGTCGCGATTTATTAATTAAAGTTAAAGCTATTGCAGTTAACCCAGCAGATTACAAAGTGCGTGCATCTATGCCCCCTGCTGAGGGTGAAGTAAAAGTTATTGGTTGGGATGCCGTTGGTGAAGTTGTTGCAATCGGCGATGCTGTAACGGCATTTAAACTCGGTGATGCGGTTTATTACGCAGGTGATATTACTCGCCCAGGTAGTAATGCAGAATTTCAATTAGTGGATGAGCGCATTGTAGGGTTCAAACCACAAAGCTTAAACGACGCCGAAGCAGCTGCATTGCCCCTTACTGCAATAACAGCGTACGAATTATTATTTGAGCATTTAAACATTGTAAAACAAGCTGCTAATGCAACAACAAAATCAGACGAAGTTATTTTAGTAACAGGTGCCGCAGGCGGCGTTGGCTCTATTTTTATTCAACTTGCTAAAGCGATTACTGGCGCAACGGTGATTGCCACTGCATCGCGTGAAAGCTCGCAAACATGGGTTAAAAAACTAGGTGCTGATTATGTCGTTGACCATACAAAACCATTACCTGCTCAAATTGACGCATTAAACATTGGCTCGGTAACACATGTAGCAAGCCTGCATAGTACTGATACTTACTTTGAAGCGTATACAGAGGTACTTGCACCATTTGGTAAAATTGCAATGATTGACGATCCTGAGTCATTAGATGTTAGCAAATTAAAAATGAAAAGTTTATCTCTACATTGGGAATTTATGTTTGCCCGCTCAATGTTTAATGCCAAAGATTTAATTGAGCAAAGTAAGTTATTAAATCATGTTGCCGATTTGATTGACCAAGGCTACATTCAAACCACGATTGGTAAAAACTTAGGCACTATTAATGCGGCTAATTTACGTATTGCTCACGAAGAGCTAGAAGCGGGTAAATCAATCGGTAAAATTGTACTTGAAGGCTTTTAAATACCATTTTTCATTATAAGGGAAGTTATGACTCAGCTTACTATAATCGCTAATATTTTTGCTAACACCGATAAAATAGACATGGTAAAAAGTGCACTTTTGTTGCTTGTTGAACAAACACATAAAGAGCCTGGGTGTGTTACATATACCTTGCATCAAAATAATCAAGATGATGCTCACTTTGTGTTTTATGAGAACTGGCAAAGTTATGAACTTTGGTAACAACATATGGAAGCACAAAGCATTAAAAACTACTTAGCAAAAGTTGAAGGCTGCATTGCATCTTTTACTATTAATGAACTAACCGCTATTCGTTAAAGTGGCGATTTTAATAAAAACACCAATTTAGATTGGTGTTTTTTTATTAGCTACTTTCATTATCTATTATTATTTGATAAAGATTCAATTATTATGCTGTTTATTGCCTTTCAATACCCGCTTATTATTTCCTCAAGCAATAAAACTGCTCATAAATGAGCAAGTGATTTATACCACTTCAAATTCAGATAAATACAGCGAGTAGCAAAAGATGAAAAAATTCAAAAGTACTTTAGCCATAGCAACGCTTTCACTAGTAGCAAGCGCCTTAACAAGTGCTAATGCCGTAGAAGTCGGCCCACTTGAAACCGTCACTACGTTTACTAAATATCGCGGTGCAGGTATTACGATTACACCGGCAGGCAGGATGCTAGTAAGTATGCATCCGCTAGATAACCCAAAAACACGCGTTGTTGAAATTATGGCTAATGGCGTACAGCAACCGTTTCCAACTACCGATTGGGCAGACGGCCCAGAAATTGGCAAGGTAGGCCTTGCGGCAGTTATCGGCATTCACAACGACAGTAAAGGCGTTGTGTGGATTTTAGATATGGGGAGCGAAAAAGTAGCCCCTAAACTTATTGCTTGGGATAGCGTAAATAACAGCTTAGTAAACACAATAAAACTAAATGAATCAGCGGTACTTGCTAATTCATTTTTACAAGACTTTGTGATTGATGAACTTAATAACAAAATTTACATAGCTGATATGTCATTTGGTAATTTTATGGGCGCAACCAAGCCCGCCTTTATTGTGGTTGATTTAAACACAGGTGAGTCTACTCGCGTACTCGAAGGCAGTGCCACATTAATGCCGGAGGAGCGCGATATCATTATTGAAGCCTCACCAGTTGCATCTAAATCACCTGAAGGAAAAACCAATAACCTTCGCTTTGGCTTAAACCCAATAACGATTGATGACAATAACGAATGGGTTTACTTTGGCTCATTTACTGGCACTAAGGTTTACCGTATCCCAGCAAAAGTATTGGCTAATAACAGTTACTCTGACACTAAAAAAGCACAGAATATTGAAGTGTTTGGCCCTAAAAATCCAAGCGATGGCATGACCTACGCTCCTGGCGGCGGCATTTTGGTAACCGACCTTGAAAACAATGCGATTGGCTTAACCACTAAAGGCCATTACGAAATAATTGTTCAAGATAAACGATTATCATGGCCTGACAGTCTAGCAGTAAGCAATGGTTGGATTTATGTAACACAAGATCAACTCCACCAGCACCCTGCATTTAGCCAAGGCTTTGGTAATGCAAAGCCGCCTTACGTATTAACGCGTTTTCGCTTTAATCAAAAATAATTAATTATTTTTATAAGCCAGCCATACGGGCTGGCTTTATAGGATTTAACGTATGTTATTAGATACACCAATTTGTGATTTTGGCTGGCAAGCCCCTAGCTTCACACTAAAAAGCCCATTAGGTGAGTCGTTTTCATTAGTCGATAATCTGGGTAAAAATGGCTTACTCATTATGTTTATTTGTAACCACTGCCCTTATGTACAACGCATAGCCAATCGCTTGAGCCAAGACACCGCGACACTTATTAGTGAAGGCATTAATGTATTAGCTATCATGTCAAACGACTACCAATATGTAGCAGAAGACTCTCCTGCCAATATGGAAAAATTTGCTAAACAACATTGCTTTTTATTTCCCTATTTGGTTGATGAAGACCAGCGCGTAGGCAAAGCCTATGGCGCGGTATGCACACCTGACTTTTTTGGTTTTAACAATCATGGGAAACTGCAATACCGTGGCCGCTTAGACGATACAAAAATGAATGGCACCACACATCGTACCCCTGAGTTAGTTAATGCAATGCGCCAAATTGCCGCAACAGGCAAAGGCCCTCAGCAGCAAACACCTAGCATGGGCTGCTCTATTAAATGGAGTAATACATTATGAGTACACCACATTTAAAATTAGGTGTAACCGATTTATCATTTCATCGAGTTACCGCTTCAATTATCAGCCATGTTTTAACTGATATGGGCTTTAGCGTTGAGCGTATTTACGCGCCGCATCAAGATAACTTTAAACATTTAAAATCAGGTGAGATAGACCTACTCGCTTCTGCGTGGCTTCCGTCAAGCCACGGTATTTATAAAGCTGATGTGGAGCTGCTTATGCCACTTATTGAACTTGGCTTACATTACCAACCTTATGCTCACTGGGGCGTGCCCGATTACATACCAGAGCATGCCGTAAGTCAAATTAGCGACTTACTGAAACCTGATGTCCTTGCCAAAATGCAAAAAACGATTCAGGGCATAAATACCGGTGCTGGCATTACTCGCTTTTCAATTAACATGATGAAAGAGTACGGGTTATCTCAAGCTGGCTATGAATTTTTAACTGGCACAGAAGATGATTGCTTTAGCGCTTTTGAAAACGCCGTTGCAACTCACACATGGTGCGTAGTTCCCCTTTGGAAACCTCAATTTTTACACCATAAACATAAAATACGTGAACTTGCCGATCCACAAGGTTTACTTGGCAGCGTTGATAGAGCAGTTTTATTGCTGCGTGATGATAAACAAGCGCTCTTTAGTCAAGCTCAATTAGACACACTTGATAAGTTACACTTTTCAAACGACATAATTGCCGCACTTGATTATAAAGTTAGCAAAGAGCGACAAGTACTTGATGACGTAACGCGCCAGTGGCTCAACAAGTAAGTAATTAAATAGTTATACGGGCTTTGTTTTTAATAAAACGGCTCAATATAGTAAACATCGGTCAAACAGGCCACTTAACGGAGAAACAAATGACTCACCCAATTATTAGTGATTTAGAAAAACGTTACACAACTAAACGTTATACAACCAAGCGTATTGTTCAAGATGATCTAGACGTAGTTTTTGAAGCTATGCGTCTTTCTCCTTCATCTATTAACTCACAACCTTGGAAATTTATTGTTATTGAGTCTGACGAAGCTAAAGAACGTATGCATAATACCTTTGCTAATAAGTTTCAATTTAATCAGCCTCATATTAAAACAGCGTCGCACGTTATTTTATTTGCTTACAACCCTAAATATACCCGCGAAGATTACGCACAAGTCATTGATGCCGACATTAAAAATGGTCGTACTCAAGCAGAAAATCGCGAACAAGCTTTTGGTGCTTATGCGTTTGTTGATATGAATACTGATGAGCAAGGTAACAATGCAACATGGACTAAAGCACAAACTTACATTGCACTGGGTAACACTATACATGCCGCTGCACGTTTAGGCATTGATTCAACCCCAATGGAAGGCGTAGATGCCGAGCTGATTGGCAATGTTTTTGAAAAAGAACTCGATGGTTACATATGCGACGTAGCGTTAGTACTTGGCTATCACGATAATGCTGAAGATTATAATGCTAAACTGCCAAAGTCTCGTTTGGCAAAAGAGCAAGTTATTCAGGTTTTATAATTTTTCAAACCAAGCAGCTGGTTTATATCAGCTGTTATTTTTCGCTTATACATTTATTAATACAAATCATATTCAGTAAAGGACCAAGCATATTACTCTGTACTAATGTGCTGCAGTAACTGTTAAGGCCACCTTAATATGGTAAGCAAAAGTATTGAACAAAAAATACAGCTATAAAACAATTGCATTACAGTGAAGGAAAACACATCGTCGGTTACAGTCACTATACCGTATTTAGATAGTGTCCAGCCATAACGAAAAGAATGCAATAAAGGTAACCCCACCATAAATAAAAGTACCACGCTGTAAAATTGATTAATCGTGCTTAAAATCGACAGTTCAGCGAACAACATTAAGGGTAAACTGATACACAAACCAAATAAAAACACACCCACTATTCTTTTATTAGAGCAGCTGGTCATTTGTAATATTTTTTTAGCCTCAGCCTCTTTTTCTATCGCATCATTATAGTGTTTTAATTCGTTTTCTCTTTTTAAAAATTCAGCCATTAATGCATTGAAATTCTCAGTGTATTTATCTTTATCTATATTAGCTTTTACATCGAACAATTCTTCAAGTGTATAGTTAGAATAATCTATTTTAATGGGGTAATTCCTTATAGAGTACTGTTTATAGCGGCTACAGAAAGTTCAATTTCTTCGCTAAGCTTCTTAAATAATGTCAATAAAAACAAGTGATTATTATATTTAAAGAGCAAGTTAGACCCATAAAAACACGCAACAGGTGCGTGCTTTATAATATATCTAAGGCTGATAAAGTAGTAATTTAACTCACTTTAAGCTGCGCAGCTTGAATGTATTGCACGAGATCTTCAATAGAAACCACGGTCATATTATGCTTATTAGCATAATCACTTACCTCTGGTAAGCGCGCCATTGAACCATCAGAGTTTGTTAGTTCGCAAATTACGCCAAATGGTTTTAAGCCGGCAAGTTGCATTAAACCAACGGATGCTTCGGTATGGCCACGGCGCACTAATACGCCGCCCGTTTGTGCTTTTAAACCAAACACATGCCCTGGACGCGATAAATCACTTGGTTTGGCGTTATCGGCTGTCGCTGCTTTTATAGTAGTTACTCTATCAGCAGCAGACACACCTGTTGTTACGCCATGCTTAGCTTCAATAGTGACTGTATAAGCGGTGTTATTTTGACTGGTGTTGTGGGTTACCATTTGCGGTAAGTCGAGCTGTTTAATGCGCTCCTCCCCCATGCATAAGCAAACAATGCCGCTGCCTTCGCGGATCATCTCGGCCATTTGAGAAGTCGTTAAATGCTCAGCTGAAAAAACAAAGTCGCCTTCATTTTCACGGTTTTCATCATCAACAACAAGTACGCCTTGGCCTTGCTGTAGTGCAGTGATTGCGCTTTGTACGCGGGTATGGCTTTCGCCGAATTGAGTAAGTAGAGACTGAATCATCATTATATTCCAAATAAAAATAATAGATTCAGGACTGTGAAAGGATCAGTAATACATCACTTAAATTTAAAGCGATAACTACCAAAATAGCTTAAATAAAATAACAAAAAGCACGCAACAAAATGCAGCGCACAGTGTTATACCAACTGCATTAAATTAGTGATTAATTATAGCGCAAAAAAACAGCTCACTTAACGCGATACAATGATCAGGCCTTTAATAAAATCGGTATTAGTGTAATAAGCCATATTCTCTTTCATCCGGACTGTAACCGTCGGCTCTGGCATTTCACCAGATCTGCTTGACCTTTACTTAACCTAAAATAAGTTAAATAAAGCGCTCGCGGGCTCGTTTAAGTCATAAAAAACATTAAACATACCGCCGGTGGGGAATTTCGCCCCGCCCTGAGAATTCACTTTTATAACTAGAGCGCTATAAAAGCAGGCTTATTATACCCTTTAACCTAATTACTTATCAAAGGTAAGTGAGTACACTTCTAACAAAGCTCGGTATTTAATGAAGCTTTGATTACTTTACCTTCATTTATTTCAGCGGTGATTGTACAAGTAGCGCCGTTTACTAAATTTAAGTTAGGTGGAACATGACCTATATCGGCATCAATAATTACAGGAAATAAACACCCACCTAGCGCTATATCTAACGCATGGCGGTAATCAAATGCATCATAATGACTTTGTGTAATTTCACTTCGCCCTAAAATCAAACCATTGATGTCGTCAAATATGCCCGCTAATTTTAATGACAGTAAAAATCGTGCAACGGTTGTCGGCGTAAGCTCTGAGTTTTCGAGGTATAGAATAAGTCCTTCAGGTGCGCTGTGCTTCTTAAACTCATGCAGCGCTAAAAATGGCGAGTCAAGTAATAAACCTACGGTATCTAAACACCCACCAAATAACCGACCAGACATTTCTATGGTGCGTTTATCTGTGTAGTTTAAACATTGCCAATTTGTGGGCTCACTCGGGCTGAGTAATTCGTTCGGGTTTTGCGCGTAATCAGGCTTATTTTTTTGATATAAATAAGAAGGACCTTGCTCAAATTTACTACCGGCTTCGTAGGTCAGAGTTTCAAATATTTGTAAGCTATACGGATTTTTTTCATCTGGATGTAACTGCATAAGATTAGCGCTGTGAAGGGTTGCCCATTGGCACTTAGCTGTTAATGCACATGCAATAGTACTCACATCAGAAAAACCAACTAACCACTTAGGCTTTGCTTCTTTAATGGCGTTAAAATCAAGTAGTGGCAGTATCTCCATTGCCAGCTCACCACCCATCGGCGGCATAATCGCATCTATTTCATCATCAAGTAAAAAAACCATTAGCTGCTGAGCATGCGCTTTTGCGTTAAGCTGTTCACGTGGTTTGTTTTGACGTAAAAACTCCCCTTCAACAAGATCATACCCTCGTTGTTTTAGTCCATTTATAACAATGTCTAATCGAGCATGGTATTTTTCTTTTAGCCCAGATGAAAGTGAACAAATTGCTATTTTTGATCCTACTTTCAAAGGCGCTGGGTAAAGTATATTAGCCATTGAGTGTTCCTTTTTAATAATACCAACCTGCATAAATCTTTGATCAATTTAACGAATTAAATTGCACTATTATAACGTCGTTAAAAGTTTTTTATTTAGAACAACTAGATATAAAAAATTTTGCCTAGTTCTAGCGTAATTTTCTTAACGTTAAATAGACCCCATATATATAAGCAGATTGGTATAAAGTGATTATGTACCTATATCATCATGCTTACTCTTTATGCAATATGAATACCCTGAACAGTATAGTGATTTATTTAAGGCATAAAAAAACCGATGTAATTACATCGGTTTTTATTTAAAACGTTAAAGTGAGTTATGCGTTAAAGATACTCAACTTCAATGATTTCGTACTCAACGATACCTTTTGGCGTTTTAATAGACACTGCGTCGTCCATTTGTTTACCAATTAAGCCACGTGCAATCGGTGAGTTAACAGAAATTAAGTTGTTTTTAATATCTGCTTCATCATCGCCTACAATACGGTATTTTACTTCAGCATCAGTATCTACATTTACTATAGTTACTGTGGTGCCAAAAATAACTTTGCCCGTATTTGGCATTTTAGTTACGTCGATTATCTGAACATTTGAAAGCTTCGCTTCAATTTCTTGAATTCGACCTTCACAAAAACCCTGTTGCTCACGTGCAGCGTGGTACTCAGCGTTTTCTTTTAAGTCACCGTGTTCACGCGCAACAGCAATGTCGGCGATAATTTTTGGACGGGTAACTGTTTTTAATTCGTTAAGCTCTTTGCGCAGTAAATCTGCGCCACGAACTGTCATCGGAATTGATTGCATACTTTTCTCACTTAACACCAAGGCCCTAGTTGGCCTTGGCACATTTCCTTAGTTCAATCGCAGGTGTAGCTCTTGAACTGACGTTACTTTACTACGGTCATCTGCTTTGTTAGCAGTACAGTTAGCAAAAGCCGCGTTCAAGGTTGTCGTATAGTTGGTTTTATTTTGCAATGCACCACGACGTAACACCTTCGAATCTTCGATCGCTTGGCGACCTTCGGTGGTATTAACGATATAGCTGTACTCTTTATTCTTGATATAATCAAGAATATGCGGGCGGCCTTCATATACTTTGTTTACACGTCGTACTTCAATGCCAGCTTCTTCAAGAGCGTGTGCCGTGCCACCAGTTGCGTCAAGTTCAAAACCTAAGTCGGTCATGATTTTGGCTAATTCAACAATACGTGGCTTATCGCTATTACGAACAGATAATAGCGCGCGACCACCGCGTGGTAAAGTGTTGCTTGCACCTAATTGTGCTTTTGCGAATGCTTCGGCGAAAGTATCACCAACACCCATCACTTCACCTGTTGAACGCATCTCAGGACCACGGATTGGATCCACACCCTGAAACTTAGCAAATGGCAGTACAACTTCTTTGACGCTGTAGTAAGGAGGGATCACTTCTTTAGTAATACCTTGGCTTGCTAAAGACTGACCCGCCATACAACGAGCAGCTACTTTTGCAAGCGCCACACCGGTAGCTTTAGATACAAACGGTACCGTACGTGCAGCACGCGGGTTGACTTCAATTAAGTACACTTTGCCATCTTTTACGGCAAACTGTGTATTCATCAAGCCAACAACACCAAGCTCAAGCGCCATGTCGGTTACTTGCTTGCGCATTACGTCTTGCACTTCTTGTGATAAAGAATGCGCTGGTAATGAACAGGCTGAGTCACCCGAGTGAACACCCGCTTGCTCAATGTGCTCCATGATACCGCCGATGATTACTTGCTCGCCGTCGCAAATTGCGTCAACGTCAACTTCAATCGCATTATCTAAGAAACGGTCCAGTAATACAGGTGCTTCGTTTGATGCTTGTACCGCTTCGGTCATGTAGCGACGTAAATCATCTTCGTCGTATACAATTTCCATTGCACGACCGCCTAGTACATACGACGGGCGTACAACTAATGGGAAGCCAATCTCAACTGATTTAAGTAGTGCTTCTTCAGTTGAAGTTACTGTTGCGTTTTCTGGCTGAAGTAAATTTAAACGCTCAACAAGTTGTTGGAATCGTTCGCGGTCCTCTGCACGGTCAATCGCATCTGGTGAAGTACCTATTACTGGCACGCCATTAGCTTCAAGCTCACGTGCTAATTTAAGTGGTGTTTGACCACCGTACTGCACGATAACGCCTTTAGGCTTTTCAACACGTACAATTTCAAGTACGTCTTCAAGTGTAATTGGTTCGAAGTATAATCTGTCTGATGTATCGTAATCGGTAGATACTGTTTCAGGGTTACAGTTAACCATAATGGTTTCATAGCCGTCTTCGCGAAGCGCAAGCGAGGCATGTACACAACAGTAATCAAATTCAATACCTTGGCCGATACGGTTAGGCCCGCCACCAATAACCATGATTTTGTCTTTATCTGTTGGGTTTGCTTCACACTCTTCATCGTAAGATGAGTACATGTAAGCTGTGTCTGAGCTAAATTCTGCGGCGCACGTATCAACACGCTTGTATACTGGCACGATGTTTAATAAGTGACGTTTTTTACGAATTTCAGCTTCAGATACACCAGCAATTTCAGCTATACGTGGATCTGCGAAACCTTTGCGTTTAAGTTTACGTAGGAAGTCGGCATTTAAACCAGCCATACCTACTTCACCAATTTTTGCTTCGTCTTTTAAAATATCTTCTATTTGTACTAAGAACCAGCGATTAACCTTAGTCAGCTCGTAAACATCATCAACGCTCATACCGTGGCGCATTGCATCGGCAATGTACCAGATACGCTCAGCACCTGGCTCGCGTAATTCGCGGATGATTTTTTCTTTCGCTTTAGGGTCATCAAGTGCAACTATTGGGTTAAAACCAGTTGCGCCCACTTCAAGACCACGTAATGCTTTGTGTAATGATTCTTGTTGGTTACGACCAATCGCCATTACTTCGCCAACAGATTTCATTTGCGTAGTTAAGCGGTCGTTAGCACCGGCAAATTTTTCAAAGTTAAAGCGAGGAATTTTTGTTACAACGTAATCGATTGAAGGCTCAAAAGACGCTGGAGTTTTACCGCCAGTAATATCGTTTTGAAGCTCATCAAGCGTGTAACCTACTGCTAGCTTTGCAGCAATTTTAGCAATTGGGAAACCCGTTGCTTTTGATGCAAGTGCAGATGAGCGTGATACGCGTGGGTTCATCTCAATGATAACCATACGGCCATCTTCAGGATTAATACCAAACTGCACGTTAGAACCGCCAGTTTCTACACCAATTTCACGTAATACCGCCATAGAGGCGTTACGCATAATTTGGTATTCTTTGTCGGTTAACGTTTGCGCTGGTGCAACGGTGATTGAATCGCCAGTGTGAACACCCATAGGGTCAAAGTTTTCAATGGTACAAACAATAATACAGTTATCGTTTTTATCACGTACAACTTCTGTTTCGTACTCTTTCCAACCAATCAGTGATTCATCAATCAATAATTCGTTTGTTGGCGATAAGTCTAAACCGCGCTCACAAATTTCTTCAAACTCTTCCATGTTGTAAGCAACACCGCCACCGGTGCCACCCATGGTGAAAGAAGGACGAATGATACACGGCAAGCCAATGCGGGTCATTGTATCTTTTGCTTCTTCCATTGTGTGAGCAATCTCAGCACGTGGACATTCAAGACCAATGTTTTTCATTGCTACGTCAAAGCGTTCACGGTTTTCTGCTTTGTCGATTGCATCAGCCGTTGCGCCAATTAGCTCAACGCCATGCTTAGCCAATACACCGTGCTTGTCTAAATCAAGTGCACAGTTTAATGCTGTTTGACCACCCATTGTAGGCAGTACTGCATCTGGCTTTTCTTTTTCAATAATTTTTTCTACCACTTCCCAGTGAATTGGTTCGATGTAGGTAGCATCGGCCATTTCAGGATCGGTCATGATAGTTGCAGGGTTTGAGTTAACTAATATAACTCTATAGCCTTCTTCTCTAAGTGCTTTACACGCTTGAGCACCAGAGTAGTCAAATTCACAAGCTTGACCAATTACTATTGGGCCTGCGCCTAAGATAAGAATGCTTTTTATGTCGGTACGTTTTGGCATTATTACTCCAGTTAAATTAGTGTTTACGCGCTTGCATCAAATCGATGAAGTGGTCAAATAATGGTGCTGCATCGTGTGGACCTGGACTTGCTTCAGGGTGACCCTGGAAGCTAAACGCAGGCTTATCAGTACGATGAATACCTTGAAGCGTTCCATCAAATAACGATTTATGCGTGGCACGAAGCGTACTTGGTAGGCTTGATTCTTGAGCTGCAAAACCATGGTTTTGAGCTGTGATCATAACTACATTACGGTCTAGGTCTTTAACTGGGTGGTTACCACCGTGGTGGCCAAATTTCATTTTTTCTGTTTTAGCACCTGAGGCAAGGGCTAATAACTGATGACCTAAACAGATACCAAAAATAGGTGTGTCGGTTTCTAAAAAGGCTTGAATGGCTTCAATAGCGTAAGTACATGGCTCAGGATCACCAGGGCCATTAGATAGAAAGATACCATCAGGGTTTAAAGCAAGTACGTCAGCGGCTGAAGTTTGCGCTGGTACTACTGTAAGTTTACAACCACGGTCTACAAGCATACGTAAAATATTACGTTTTACACCGAAGTCGTAGGCAACAACATGAAACTTTTCATCAGCAGCGTCAAGGGTTTTAAATCCTTCACCTAATGTCCAGCTTGATTCGCGCCACTCAAAATTTTCCTTGGTTGAGACAACTTTTGCTAAATCCATACCTTTTAAACCTGGGAAGGCTTGCGCGGCTTGTAACGCTTTATTTTCGTCTAGCTCGTCACCGGCAACAATACACCCGTTTTGTGCGCCTTTATCACGCAAAATTCGAGTTAGCTTTCTGGTGTCGATGTCCGCAATACCTAAAACATTACGTTCTTTTAAGTAATCATCTAACGATTGCTCGTTACGAAAGTTACTTGCTAGCAGTGGCAAATCACGGATCACTAGGCCTTTAGCCCAAATTTGATTCGCTTCTTCGTCTTCGCTGTTGGTACCCGTATTACCGATATGTGGGTACGTCAAAGTTACGATTTGTTCCGCGTATGATGGATCAGTCAAAATTTCTTGATAACCAGTCATAGACGTATTGAATACCACTTCACCGACTGACATGCCGTCAGCGCCGATTGCAGTACCGCGAAACACTGTGCCGTCTTCTAGGACTAACAGAGCGGATTTAGTCAAGTTAAACCTCCTAACAGTAAAAAACGGGAGTAAGCAATTGCTTAACACCCCGCCAATACCCAGAGGGATCGTCAAAACCAGATTTTTGTGAGCTTAAATTGTTTTACGCAGTCTTAAATGATGCAGATGTAAAGCATTCAACCTTCAATCATTTTTCTTGCCTAAAACTATTTTCATTCCCACTGAAACCCTGGATTTACTAGCCACTTGGGTATAATTGGAAACACGCATTTAGTAATTTTTGGCAAATTGGCTGCATATTACATGAAGTTGCTATTTAGGTCTAACATTATTTGGTTAATTGTTACAAATAAGTCACTGTAGGTGAAATTAGACCCAAACAGTTAAAATAGTAACTAAACTACTTAAGATCTAGCACATCTTGCATATCATAAAGTCCAGCAGGTTTGTTTTTCAACCAGCTTGCAGCCCTTATAGCACCTAGAGCGAACGTCATTCTCGAACTTGCTTTATGTGTTAATTCAAGCCTTTCGCCCATTGTAGCGAAGTATGCGGTATGTTCACCTACTATATCGCCCCCTCTTAGGACAGAATAACCAATCTCATTTTGAGATTTAGCTGTTTCTACTTGGCTTCGGTCATATACCGCAACCTCGTCGTGATCCCAGCCTTTCGCTTGCGCGATTGACTCACCTATTGCCAGTGCGGTACCCGATGGTGCATCTATTTTATGACGGTGGTGCGCTTCAAATATTTCGATATCTAAATCGTCACCAAACTTAGTCGCTGCAGTTTGCACAAGGTTGAGTAATACATTGACACCTACGCTGTAATTTCGCGCAAATACAATAGGGATATGTTTAGCGGCATCGTGTAATAGCGCCATATCATCATTTGTTAAACCTGTTGTGCCAATTACCATAGGAATTTTTTGCACTACAGCGGTTTTTAAATGGTTTTTCATACCCGCTGGCAGCGTAAAGTCGATTAAAACATCTACATTATCTATTGTACTTTCGTCGCTAAAGCTAACACTGCTGTCGGCTGCGCTATTTACTTGATTTACATTAATGCCTAATAGCGATGAACTGCTTCGAACATATGCACCTGTAAGTTGTGTTTGTTCTTTGATTGTCGCGGCTTCTAATAGAGCTAAGCCCATTCTACCGTTAGCACCAAAAACACCTATTCGATTTGTAGTCATGGTTTTTACCTAATTTAATTTGAATCCGTTTATTAGCCATATATCCGGGCATTACAAAATACGTAGGTAGGTAGGTATTTTTATGCAGTTGGATAAATATTAATCGCTGAAAATCGCGTTGTTTTATAGATATTATCTAAAAGTCATGCAATAGTCAGGTGACCTTTTAATTTAATAATAATAACAATACCAGTTTACTTTAGCCATCTATACATTTAAACTTCTCTTTCGCGTCGATTTGGTCTTTGGCTTGCGGACGCTGCGGCTAACAACTTTTTTTAAAAAGTTGTACTGCTAAATTCAGCTAAAAGAGGAGTTTTGGCTGTGATAAATTTTACTGGTTATGAGGATTATGATGCAGCCATCATTTAATAAAAACAAAGCAATACTTTCTTTACTTCCCCTACTTACCTTTGTAGCGCTATTTTTAGGCTCAGGTTTGTATTTGCAATCGCAAGGGGTTGATTATGCTTTTTACCAACTACCCGCACCTGTTGCTATATTGCCCGCCATCATGCTTGCGTTTATTTTAAATAAAGGCACGGTAAACCAATGTGTAGAAACCTTTATTAAAGGTGCCGGACACAATAATATTATTACCATGTGTTTAATATACTTACTTGCGGGTGCTTTTTCTGCCGTTGCCAGTGCAACCGGTGGTGTAGATGCGGTAGTAAATGCAGGCTTATCGCTTATTCCACCTTCGTTGTTACTCCCTGGTTTATTTTTAATTGCAGCGGTTGTATCAACAGCAATGGGTACGTCAATGGGTACGATTGGCGCCATTGGCCCTATCGCTTATGCGGTATCAATTAAAACAGGTATAGATCCAGCATTAATGGCCGGTACGATTGTATCTGGCGCTATGTTTGGCGATAACCTATCAATTATTTCAGACACCACTATTGCAGCTACGCGCACGCAGGGCTGTGAAATGAAAGACAAGTTTAAAGAGAATCTTAAAATTGCTGTCCCTGCTGCAATACTGACTATTGGCTTATTGTTTTATTTAACACCTGCTGCTCAAGTTGTTGAAACCAAGGATTACGATATTTGGTTAGTGCTTCCGTATGCCTTTATTTTAGTGCTAGCAGTTGCTGGCTTGAACGTCTTTGTAGTGTTGTTTAGCGGTATTATTTTTGCCGCATTAATGGGCTTTACAGGAAGTTATGAAGGCGCAAGCTTTGTAAAAGACATTTACAAAGGCTTTACCGATATGCAGGAAATATTTTTACTATCAATGTTTATTGGTGGCTTATCTGAATTTATTCGTATTAATGGTGGCCTTGATTACATTGCTCAAAAAATTCAAGCCATAACTAAAATCATTGCAAAATGGCACCGTAAAGTGGCAGATCAATTAGGTATCGCTGCGTTAGTTTTAACAAGTAATGTCTGTATTGCCAATAACACCGTATCTATTATTGTGGCCGGCCCGATTGCTAAAAAGCTTGCTGATGATGGTGAAATAAGCGGTAAACGCTCTGCAAGTTTGCTAGATATTTTTGCTTGTGTAACGCAGGGTTCTTTACCATACGGCGCACAAGCATTGTTACTTGGCGCTACGTTTAAAATAAGCCCTTGGGAAGTATCAACCTCTTCCTATTATTGTTTTATCCTAGCATTTACGGCAATAACTATCATTTGCTTACGCCGCAATAAAGCGTAATAAATTGCGTCTCCACATGTTGCAGCTTATAAAGTAAGCTGCAACATGTGTTAAATTAGCGATCAACAAATCAATCTCTTCTGCTATAATCTCTGCTTCCGCGTGTCACTAAAATTATAGTTATTAAACAGTTATGAAATTTAAAAAATTACTCCCTTTTATTACTTTTACTTCTCTTGCTTTATCATCGTCGGCTTTTGCTGCTAATTGGAGCAGTACAGCACTACACATTAATAATGGAAGTCAAAAAAATCCATTTTCTAAACAAGAGTCCGATACTACCGTTTACTCGGTTCAACATGCATCGGGCTATGACTACGGCGATAACTTCTTCTTTATCGATTACAGTAAAGACGATATAGATGATGGTTACCAAGATGCTGATTTTTATGGTGAATGGTACTCAACGGTAAGCTTATCGGCCATTAGCGGCGAAAAAATTGGCGCAGGCGCATTATTAGATGTGGGCCTTACCGGCGGTATTAACGTGGCTGGTGATGCAAAAGTAATGAAATACCTACCAGGTGTTAAATTAAGCTGGGATGTACCTGGTTTTAACTTTTTTCAAACGTTGTTCACAGCTTACATTGACGATAGTGAAGGTGTAGCAAAAGGCGGTGCACCTATTGAAACTAATAGCTGGATGCTTGATGTAGCTTTTGAGTACCCTTTCTCTATTGGCTCACAAAAGTTTAGCTTTAAAGGCCACGCTGAATACATTGCTGAACGTGAAGATGAATTTGGTAACGATGTTGAGGCTTGGATACTCGCACAGCCTATTTTAGTGTGGGATATGGGCCACGCTCTTCAAATGAAAGAAAACACACTCCTGTTGGGTATGGAATTACAATACTGGCACAATAAACTAGGTACTGAAGTCACTGAATCGGTACCACAAATCCATATTGAGTGGACGTTTTAAGCTTTAATAATCAGCTCTTTACTCAGTAATTAATAAGCGAAGCTTTATTTTAGCTTCGCTTCTTTTCGTCAACGTAAAACATTTAATTGAACAGGTGTAAATACTTAGTTATTGTTGTACTTCTTTTAAGCCAAGCGCTCGCCTTTAATAGGAGTAACTGAATGTCGTCGATTAAAGTTATTTGTTTCTCTACTTTATTAGTACTAACAAACAATGCCTTAGCTGGCACTTCTCAAGATACATCTGCCCTTTCTTATGATGCACTTTTAACTAATTACGAATACGATTTTAAAGTAAATTACTTTGCACTTGAGTCGCAAAAACAATCATTAAAAATGGCCTATATTTACTTAAAGCCAACCAAATCCGACATGCCAACAGTTACACTTATGCATGGCAAAAACTTTAATGCAGATTACTGGACTACCACTGCGCAATATCTGCAATCTTTAGGTTATGGGGTATTAATTCCAGATCAAATTGGTTTTGGTAAGTCGTCTAAGCCAACTAATTACCAGTATTCATTTGCGGCTCTTGCTCATCATACTCATGCGTTAATGGACTCACTTGATATAAAAGAGTCGATTGTATTAGGGCACTCAATGGGTGGAATGCTAGCGAGTCGTTTTGCATTAATGTATACAAATACAACTAAAAAGCTAATTTTATTAAACCCTATTGGGCTTGAAAACTACTTGCAGTATGTTGATTACAAAGATACAAATTTTTTCTATAAAAATGAGTTTTCAAAAACGCCGGAAGGCGTAAGAAAATATCAACAAAAAAATTACTACGATGGTAAGTGGAATGCCACATATTCAGCCTTAACTGACTTCATAACAGGGCAAATACAAGGCCCAGATAAAGAACAAATGGCATGGGTGAATGCAAAAACATACGATATGATTTTCACTCAACCTGTAATAACCGAATTTAAAGATTTAACTATGCCGGTTAAATTAATTATAGGTACGCGGGATAGAACCGGCCCTGGCCGTAACTGGAAAAAAGAGGGTGTTAATTACGAGCTTGGTCGATATGATAAATTAGGCAAACACGCTGCAACACTTATCCCTGACGCACAATTATTCGAGCTTTATAACTTAGGGCATCTGCCGCACATTGAAGATTTCGAACGCTTTAAAAATGTATTTAAACAAGCACTTTCTGCTGAATAACCACGCTTAAGAACTAAAATAAAACCCCTGTAGGTAAAATACTTACAGGGGTTTTATTTTAATTACGCATTAATACTAAACGTACACGACTTCAAATAGTAAAGCGCTTAACTACAGTGTGCACTGTGGGTTTTTACCCTGTGCTTTAGCAGTACTTTGCTCACTAAGTGCTTTGCTCATTTGCGCTTGTAAGTTTTTAATACGGTTACTTGGCGCTGGGTGAGTTGATAAAAACTCAGGTGTTGTACCACTACCTGCCGCACTCATATTTTGCCAAAGGGTTACTGACTCTTGTGGGTTAAAGCCAGCCTCAGCCATTAAATCTAAACCAATAGTATCGGCTTCTGATTCGTGCGAGCGGCTAAATGGCAAAACAACACCATACTGTGCGCCCAAACCTAAGCCTTGCATAATTTCATTACGATATTGAATGTTACCCATTTCAAGTGCCGCACTACCAAGTTGCATACCGGTATCTAAAATAGAGCTTTGTGAAACACGCTCATTTGAATGCTCAGCAATTACGTGCCCTACTTCGTGCCCTAGTACTGTTGCTAATTGGTCTTGATTAGTAGCAATTTTTAATAAGCCAGTATGAACACCAATGTAACCACCTGGTAGTGCAAAAGCATTAGCAGATTCATCTTCAAATACAACCACTTCCCAATTTTGCGAAGCGTATTCTTTTGGTAATACAGCCACTACTTTTTCAGCAATGCAATTTACATATGCATTTGTTTTTGCATCTTTATTAATTGGTTGGTTTTTTTTCATATCAGCAAAACTAGCAGTGCCCATTTCACTCATTTGTTGGTCTGAATAAAGCGCTATTTGTGTGCGTCCTGTTGGCGACGTTTTACAACCAGCCAAAACGGCTGTCGCTAATACTGCAAGTACTAGTTTTTTCATGGTAATTCTCTTAAGCAATTAATTTTTTATTGCTTGTAGAATAGCAAACACAGTACCAATTTAAAATATTTGCTTTATATAGCGTTATATTAACAAGATGCGATAAGACGATAAACTTAGCAGGCGAACTAAGTTTATCCAAATACAATGCCCTGTTACACTAGAGTCCTTGTTTTTAGTGATTGTCGAGTTTACACATGGACGCCTCAGCCTCGTCTTTTAATACCCGTATTTTATTGCCTTTATTAGCCAGTATTGTGGCGATTACGCCATTGGCTATTGATATGTATTTGCCCGCCATGCTGGTAATTGCAAACGATTTACACACTAATATGCCAAATGTACAAATATCGTTGAGTATTTACTTAGCGGGTTATTCATTGGGGATGTTATTTTTTGGCCCGATTGCCGATCAAATTGGCCGCCGTAAGCTCGCACGTATTGGCTTAACCCTATTTGGCGCAAGTTCACTTGCACTTGCATTTACCACCGAAATCCATGCCTTTTGGACTCTTCGAGCAGTGCAAGCATTTACGGGAGCTGCAGCAACGGTAGTAGTACCGGGTATTATTCGCCATATTTATCAGCAAAACACAGCTAAAGGAATGTCGTATGTATCGATGATCATGATGGTAGCACCGTTGGTTGCCCCCTCTGTTGGTTCGTTTATTTTAGGGTTTTCTGTTTGGTCAACCATATTTTTGGTGCTTGCTGGATATAGCTTTTTAATATTGGCGTTTGTGCAAGTGTATTTAATAGATATACCTATTCATAAAAATGATAAAAAAGGCCTCGCTCTGTTTTTTGACAGCTATAAAACTGTACTGAGTAATAAAGATGCACGTGCGGATATACTCAGTTCTATGTTTGTATCGTTTGGATTTTTTTGCTTTTTAACCTCTGTACCTTTTATATATTTAGATTTATATGAGGTGTCAGAACAGTTATTTGGTGTGTTATTTGCGTTTAATGTAATGGCGCTGATGTTTGGTAACTTTTTAAATACGCGAATTGTACCAAGACTGGGCTCTCGAAAGGTGCTTTATATTGGGCTTGTATGTGGGTTTGTATCGGGGCTTGCGCTATTAACATTTAGCTTATTGCATTTATCACTTTATTATATTGTGGCTGCTATTGCGCCATTAATGATGAGTTTAGGCGTCACGGCAAGTAATGCTGACTCGCTAATTTTAATGAAGTTTGAAAAAAACACAGGCACGGCAACCGCCGTAATTGGCACTCTTCGTTTTGGTAGTGGCGCATTAGTTGGCCCACTACTCGCTATTATGCATGCAAAAAGCGCAGTGCCATTTTCAAGCTTAATGTTTAGTGCCGTGTTACTCACTATGCTCGTACAGTTAATTCACTATAAAAAAGACAAAAAAAATGCCTCATATTGAGGCATTTTTTAAAACTAATAATTCAATTAAACATCAGCAGCTTTAGAAACCATAACCATTGCAGGGCGTAATAAACGACCATTCAATGTGTAACCTTTTTGCATAACAGCAAGTACTGTATTAGGTGTTACATCGTTACTTGGTTGAATTGACATTGCTTGATGAAAATCTGGATTAAACATCTCACCTTGTGGGTTTACAATTTCAACACCAAATTTAGAAACAGCGTCATTGAAGCTCTTAACCGTCATATCGATACCTTCAAGCAACGGCTTTAAAGTCTCATTTTCTTTATCAGAAAATTCAATAGCACGTTCAAGGTTATCAATTACAGGTAGTAATTCGTTAGCAAATTTTTCTAGTGCAAATTTATGCGCTTTTTCTACATCTTGTGCTGCACGACGACGAATATTATCTACGTCTGCTGCTGCACGAACAACACCATCTTTTTGATCAGCAATAGTTTGCTTAGCTGCCTCAAGCTCTGCATATAACATCGCAATTTCTGCTTCAGGGCTTTGCTCTTGTTCTTGTTCTGCATGTTGATCAGCGGCTTCTACTGCTGCTTCTACATCAGCCTGCATTTTAGAAATTTCTTCGTTTAATTCTACTTCTTGCTCAGGGTTTTGTGTCTGCTCAGACATAAAATACGTGCTCCAATTCTTTTCAAGTGCGGTAATTATGGGGATTGAATAAAAAGATTCAAGAGTTAGATGTCTCAATTAATTTAAATTCTTGGATTATTTCTTCAATTTGCGCTGATTTAGGGCAAATTATACAAAAGCGGCTTTGGTATTCTTGATTTTGAAAGTACGGGACACTTATTACAATCAATTCATCGCACTCAGTAAAAGGTAATTTTTCGCTATTAAGTACCGATAACCCATTTTTAAAAGCGAGCTTATCTTCTACATAATTTAAAAATGAGACGCCAATATTTAAGCTTTGTTCACAATCAATTTGTTTGTAAAGGTAATTTTCACCAACAACAATACTGTTATCTGAGCCTAATTTTTGGCTTAGTTGTCGCGTCCATTGATTAAGCGAATCGTGACAATTTCGAGGCGCGGTATTAGCCATAGCTTGCATACGGTATAAACCTTCCATCAAGGTTTGTTGACTAAAGACGGTGTTTAACCACGTTGCAAACTGATAACGAACAGAGTCTGACGAATCATGAGGCTTATCAATACAAATATTATGGCTCTGCCCTGCTCTGTCTATTAATAAAATAAGCCAGTCGGTAGAATCAAAATCAAGTACCTCTACTCTAAATACTTGCTGCGAGCTGGCTTGTGGCAAACCCACACAACAACACACCTGATATTTTTGGCTCAAACCATGCGCTAGCTCAACGAGTTGTGATTGCTCTGGTTGCCAATAATTAGCAATATCAGCGAGTGGAAAGAACTCGTCAAACCAATAATCAAACCCCTCATTTGTAGGCACACGGCCTGCAGATGTATGAGGTGAATACAATAAGCCCACTTTTTCTAAGCGAGCCATCGCATTACGTACCGTAGCCGAACACACAGCCATGCCTTTAAGCTTAGCAATTTTTGTTGATGGGACGGGTAACCCCTCACCATTACAGTACATGTTCATAACAGCTGAAAAAATTTGCTGATCTCGTGGATTTAATTTCATGTTATCTACATCTTGTTGCATGTCTGATATATCGGGGCATTTACAGTTATTTCAAGTCACATAGTATGCTGGTAGCTAATAAAACTAAATTAATTACCTAGGTAAGTTAATCATACCAATTTAAGCTAAGATCTGTATTTTCAAACACTTCTCTTTTGGGTTACTCTACAAACATTCAAACTTATAGTGTACACATTATGGATTCTCCTTTTAAAACCATTGGCCTTATTGGTAAACCAAACCACCCTGGTGCAGCCGCAACACTACAACGTCTGCATACATTTTTACTTGCACTTGGTTTTGAGGTTATCGTAGAAAAACGCACTGGTGGCCAGTTAGTTGATGTACCCACAGATAAACTAGTTAAGTTAGTCGACTTAGGGGAACTGGCTGATTTGGCTATTGTCGTTGGAGGTGACGGTAACATGTTAGGCGCAGCACGTGTTTTAGCCCGTTTCAACGTAGCAGTAATCGGTGTTAACAGGGGGAACCTTGGGTTCTTAACTGATTTAAACCCTGAAGGTTTTGAACCAAGTTTAGAACAAGTTTTAAGTGGTGATTTTATTGAAGAAAATCGCTTTTTACTTGAAGTAGAGGTATACCGCCACAACGAATTAAAAAGCGCTAATTCTGCGGTCAATGAAGCAGTGCTTCATGCCGATAAAGTTGCACATATGATTGAGTTTGAAGCCTTTATTAATAAAGATTTTGTATTTTCACAGCGCTCGGATGGCTTAATTGTATCAACACCAACAGGCTCAACGGCGTATTCACTTTCAGGTGGCGGACCTATTTTGACACCGGAGCTTAATGCTATTTCGTTAGTACCTATGTTCCCACATACATTATCGAGCAGACCATTAGTCGTTGATGCTGATAACGAAGTACGCTTAAAGCTAAGCCTAGAAAATACAGATAGCCTACAGGTAAGTTGCGACAGCCATGTTGTGCTTGCTGTTTTACCTGGCGATGAGGTTGTCATTAAGAAAGCAGATAAAAAACTGCGTTTAATTCATCCAAAAAATTATTCTTACTACAACGTTTTACGTACTAAATTAAATTGGGGTAGTCGTTTATACTAATTTTATTGCCAAGTGTAAGACTTTAGAGCAAAATATCGCAAAATAAAAAATAATATTATTAGGAACTATAGCAAATGACGTATGTTGTATTTTTTTCACTTTTGTTATTAATTACGCTACTAGGTAGCTATTTAATAGTTGAAAATAATCGTCGTATAGCAAGCGAAACCAAGAAGAGAATTTTTAATGATCGAGTTTCAAAAATTAGTACACGTTTGAAAAGCAAACTAAATGAATTGTTGGATGTTAAGGTAATACGCCCGAAACACGTTCCTAGAGTCCAGGCAATTGTTAGTAATTTTTTTGTAGTACAAGCACATAATGATGACAATTTACAAAAATTAGAAGATGTAACTGATTTACTCGTCAGCACTTTATCTAACGAATTAAATAAAACTTATCAAACTAATTCGGCTAAAAGTTTAATTGATAACTTACAGCACTTTATAGCTGAGCTACCTCATCAAGGTATTTTATATAACAAAGCTTTTTATGACACTGAACTACCTTCGTTAATATTTACTATCCAAACAGAAGACATCCATCAACACATTGATAAAAAAGAAGAAGTTGAATTTTTGCAACAAAAAACTAATGACTCTCCTATTAACGAAGAGGCAAGTGTTGCTTAAATACTAAAAAATTAATTTGCAAAAAACCAAAACACTGTATAAATTAACAGTCAATTGACTGGATGGATAAACAGTATGTTAATTGGTTTAGAAGTTAAAAATTTTGCAATAGTAAGTAATTTAAGTACCGAATGGCAAAACGGTATGACCGCCATCACCGGTGAAACAGGTGCAGGTAAGTCTATAGCCATTGATGCGCTTTCACTGTGTTTAGGTGAGCGAGCAGAAGCCTCAGCGGTCCGCCCTAACACTGACAAGGCAGAAGTATGTGCACAATTTGATTTAAGTGCACTTCCACTAGCTAACGCTTTTTTAGAACGACACATGTTAGCAAATGCCGATAACGAGTGTTTATTACGTAGGGTGGTATGTAAAAATGGCCGCAGTAAAAGTTATATTAATGGTAGTGCGGTAACCGCCGCACAGCTAAAAGAACTTGGTCAATATTTAATTTCTATTCATGGGCAACATGCCCATCAGCATCTTTTGAAAGCTGAGCATCAATTGCAATTACTTGATGCCTATGCCGGTCACAATGATTTAGTTAACGGCGTGAACCAAAACTATAAGCTGTTCGCTAACTTACAAAAAGAATTTAAGCACCTAGAGCAGCAACAATTACAGCAAGCGGCTCAAAAACAACTTTTAGAATATCAAGTTGCAGAACTAGATGAATTTGCTTTGCAAGAAAATGAATTTGAACAAATAGAGGCTGAGCATTATAAACTCAGTAATAGCCAAACCATTTTAGAAGCCTGCCAACGAGAGCTACAGCACCTTTACGAAAGCGATGAACAAAATGCGTGCTCGTTGTTACAACATAGTGCTCAGCAATTTACCGAACTGGCTCAATATGACGAAAGTTTAGTAAGCGTAGCTGCTATGCTTAGCGAAGCCGCTGTACAAGTTGAAGAAGCGAGTCGCGAAGTGCGTGATTACACTGAACAAGCAGATTTAGACCCAGCTCGCTTAGTTGAAGTAGAAAATAGACTAAGTGGTGCAATGGACTTAGCTCGCAAACACCATATAAAACCACAAGCCCTAGTTGAGTTTCATCAATCTATTTCACAGGAACTGGAGTCAATTAGTACTAATAGTGCTCGATTAGAACAACTAGAATCCGAAATAGAAAATGCGCGAGTGACATACCAACAGGCAAGCGATCAGTTAAGCAAAAGTCGTAAAGAGTACGCAAATACACTAAACACTTTGATCAGTGAGAGTATGGCTAACCTGTCAATGGAAAATGGTGTATTTGAAATAGCATTAACTCAAGAAGTTGAGCGTGCACCCAACAGTTTAGGGTACGACAATGTATCATTTTTAGTTTCAACTAACCCAGGACAGCCACTACAACCGCTTGCTAAAGTAGCATCTGGGGGGGAGCTTTCGCGTATTAGCTTAGCAATTCAAGTTATTATTGCACAAAAAGTAACAACCCCAACACTTATTTTTGATGAAGTTGACGTAGGTATATCAGGCCCTACCGCATCGGCAGTTGGAAAACTATTACGTCAGTTAGGTAAATCAACTCAAGTAATTTGTGTAACGCATTTACCGCAAGTCGCTAGCAGTGCGCATCAACAATTCTTTGTAGCTAAAGAAATTGCTCAAGGTGAAACATTTACTCATATGCTGCCTTTAAATAAAGATGGACGAGTTAATGAAATAGCTCGCTTATTAGCTGGAGACAACGTAAGTAAGACGGCTAAAGCTAACGCAAAAGAACTGATAATGGCGCATGCCTAATGTTATTTAACTACCGATTTATAACAAATCAACATGTATCAAATTGCTAAGAGATAAATATAATGCAAAATAGTGTCATTTATATGTGTATAGGTTTTAGTTGGCTTTTAATAATAGTATGTGTGCTCTTAATGCTTTTAAGTCGATTTAAACATACTCAATTTAAACAACGTTTATTACGCTTTCTAAATATAGTTTTAGTGTTTCAATTGTTATTCGCAGGTTTATATTTAGCTGTTGAGTTTGACA
Organism: Pseudoalteromonas sp. 20-92; assembly: GCF_030847595.1. Lineage (NCBI taxonomy): Bacteria > Pseudomonadati > Pseudomonadota > Gammaproteobacteria > Alteromonadales > Pseudoalteromonadaceae > Pseudoalteromonas > Pseudoalteromonas sp. 20-92. The sequence goes on along the minus strand of NZ_JANJGQ010000008.1, from coordinate 107,957 downwards.
GAGACTCACAATACTTAAAAGGGAGTTACACGATACTTATTGCGCTCCAAATTACCTGTAATTTCTTTTGCTACATGAGTGTAAAACGAAGAAAAGCCAAAACGAAACCTTCTCTTGACTCCTTCTCTATGGATTAGCAAATATAGATGGTTACTAAGCTGAGCAAGTTCTATTTTTACCTTGCTCTTTTGCTTTGTAGAGTTGCTGATCAGCATGTTTAATATCAAGATCAATTGATCTGTTTTCTTCACTTTGAACAACACCAATACTAATTGTTAAGTTTACAGTATTAGTACGTAAACTTACCGCTGCCTTTTTAAGTGAATCATGGATTTTATCTGCTACATTTACCCCTTCTGTAACACTAACATTAGGTATTGCTATTAAGAACTCCTCTCCCCCCCAGCGAGAAGCAACAGCATTTTGTGGAATATTTTTCTTAAAAATATTAGCTAAATGAATAAGTGCCTCATCGCCAAAGTTATGTCCATATTTATCATTAATTTTTTTGAAGTTATCAACATCAGCTAGTAGCAATACAAAAGGAATGCCTTTGTAAGCATGTTCCTTTTTGAATTCACTTAACTTATTCATTGCATGACGACGGTTAGGAAGCTCAGTTAATGGATCGATTGTTGCTAATCGTTCATTTCTTTGACTTAAAGCTATTATTTTATTGCTGTACTTCTCTCTTGATTGTTCGTAAAAACCTGTGAGTAAAGCGACAATAATAAACGAAAATACAATTCTATAAGGAAATTGTGCTGGTTTATATTCATAAATATTAAACATGTCTGCGCAATAAAAGCCTAACATTATCGCTAGCAAAAATATGAATATATCAGATGTCCCTCGCTTTAATCCTCGAATAGAATATGTTACTGGTGATACAATAAATATCCAAATTGGCCCTGTACCTTCAGCGCCGCCAGTAACAACTAAGTAAAGCATCAATCCATAAAGATTATATAAAATCGCATTTGCAGACTTTTCTACCTCTTTGTAAACATTAAATGCCCAAATATAGATAAGTGACGAACCGAAAAGTGTCACAAAAAGAAAATATTCGCTATTAATAAATGCAATACACGACATCAAAAATGTGGATATAAAGCCTATTGATGAGAAAAACCTTACTATTAATTCTCTTTCTGTTTTATCGAAGTATTTGTGCATAATTTATCAGTTTTCTTTTCGTAAATGACGCCAACCCAGAACACAAAGTAAGCAAATAGTAAATAAGCCGCGTATTTTGTATTTATTTAGTTAATTAATCAACACTTAATACCATACTAAAATACGGAAAAAGTAGAATTAGATTCTTTCTCCCTACCTTCACGGTTAAGCATTCTCTAATATTAGACCTAATTGCCTACATTATTTATATGAAAGGATAAATAATTATGGCGTGTTGACCTTTCGTGATTAATTTTTCAGCCGTATGTTTGGTATTCAGGCAAAAGTAGTGTGATTATTCCCCATAAATTTGGATAACGTAGCATAAATGCCAAATATGCGCTGCCCTTTGGATTCTTCTAAGGACGATTAAGTCTTTGTTACCTACATAGGTTTAGGTAAGGTGCATTAGCAGGACGCGGAAGATTTGCTCAATTTTTTTATTCTTAAATGAATATAAGCCAGTTGGCTAACGCAGGAGCAGTTACCAACAAGCCCACTAGGTTACAAACCCCGCTCCGCGATTAAATCGCCCCAAAATTGAACACACTTTAATCCTGAAAGATCAACATACCCTAGTTGTTCTAAATAAAAAATCCTTAACGACGTTACAGTGCAATTTAATTCGTTAAATTTCTCAAAAATTTATGCAGGTTGGTCTAAGGCATTATTACGTATAAAAAAAGCAAGCTCGAAAGCTTGCTTTAACGTATATTTAAAGTAACCAAAAAATAGTTATACTTTAAGATAGTCCATAATACCTTCTGCGGCATTACGTCCTTCAAAAATAGCAGTTACCACTAAATCTGAACCACGTACAATGTCGCCACCAGCAAATATTTTAGGGTTAGTAGTTTGATGTGTAAACTCACCTTGTTCTGGTGCATTAATGCCGCCCCAGTGATTTATTTCCACATCGTATTTTTCTAACCAATCCATTTTGTGTGGTTGGAAACCAAACGCCATAATAACTTGGTCTGCTTCAATAACATGTTCTGAGCCAGGTACTTCTTCAGCACGGCTTCTGCCTTTTGCGTCAGGTTCGCCTAATTTAGTTTTAACCATTTTAACGCCGGTTACTTTACCTTTATCGTTCAGAACAATGCCTTTAGGCTGAACGTTATACGTAAATATAACGCCTTCTTCTTTCGCGTTTTTAACTTCACGTTTAGAACCAGGCATATTTTCTTTATCACGGCGATAAGCACACGTTACTTTTGCAGCATTTTGACGAATAGACGTACGCACACAATCCATGGCTGTATCACCACCTCCAAGTACGACTACTTTTTGGTTAGCCATATCAATACACGGTTGTTTTGTCTCGTCGTAGCCCATTACACGATTTGTATTACCAATCAAAAATGGGAGTGCATCATGAACGCCTGGTGCATCTTCATTTTCAAGACCTGCACGCATACTCTGATACGTACCCACCCCTAAAAATACGGCGTCGTAATCAGCTAAAATTTGATCAAGCGTAATATCAACACCTACCTCAACATTTAACTTAAACTCTACGCCCATTTCAGTGAAAATTTCACGGCGCTTTTGCATTACTGATTTTTCAAGTTTAAAAGAAGGAATACCAAACGTGAGTAGTCCACCTATTTCTGGATGGCGATCAAACACCACTGGCTTAACGCCATTTCGTACTAAAATATCAGCACATCCTAAACCTGCAGGGCCAGCACCAATAATGGCTACTTTTTTGTCGGTCCATGTTACATAAGACATATCAGGCTTCCAGCCCATTTTAAATGCCTCATCAGTAATGTACTTTTCAATATTACCAATTGTAACCGCACCAAACTCTTCATCGAGCGTACACGAACCCTCACACAAGCGATCTTGTGGACAAACGCGGCCACACACTTCTGGTAAACTATTGGTACGATGAGAAAGCTCAGCCGCCTCTATAATACGGCCCGTACGTATTAACTTTAACCATTGTGGAATGTAGTTATGTACAGGACATTTCCACTCACAGTATGGGTTACCACAATCTAAACAACGGTCAGCTTGTGAGTTAACCTGATTTTCTGAAAAGGGCTCGTAAATTTCTACGAAAGATTTTTTACGTGACGAGATTGGTTTTTTGCGTGGGTCTACACGCTGCACGTCTATAAATTGATATACATTTTCGCTCATACTGCCCCCTTATTGCGCCTGAACACGTAGTTCGGCACTACTGCGAGCGCGATGCCCGAGTAAACTTTTTACGTCGCTTGATATTGGTTTTACTAATTTGAACATAGGTAAGTACAATTCAAAGTTAGCTAGAATACTTTCTGCTCTGCATGAACCCGTAAGCTCTAAATGCTCAGCAATTAAGCCGCGTAAATGTTCTTGATGCGATGTTAATTCTTCAAGTGTAACCACTTCTACTAGCTCGGGATTAATGCGCTTTTCAAAATCATTTCGCTCATCTAAAATATAAGCGAAACCACCTGTCATACCTGCACCAAAGTTAACGCCTACGTTGCCCAGTACACATACAACGCCGCCAGTCATGTATTCACAACCGTTATCACCTACGCCTTCAACAACGGCTTGTACACCTGAGTTACGAACTGCAAAACGCTCTCCGGCACATCCAGCTGCAAACAATTTACCGCCTGTCGCACCATATAAGCATGTGTTGCCTGCAATTGTAGCTTTATGACTTTCGAACGACGAGCCAAGTGGTGAACGAATAACTAGCTTGCCACCAGCCATGCCCTTCCCTACGTAATCGTTAGCATCGCCAACCAATGTCATTTCAAGGCCACCTGCATTCCACACGCCAAATGATTGACCCGCAGTACCGTGTAATTCAATTACGACTGGATCCGCAGCCATACCTTGGTTGCCATATTTATCTGCAATATAGCCAGAAAGCATTGCACCTACAGAGCGGTCAGTATTACAAATACGACTAACAAGCGAGATACCGCTTGACGTATCAATTGCCTCTTGCGCTTTAGCTAATAAACTTTCGTTTAACTTACCTAGGTAATGCGAACTGTTAGGCGCACTACAATACAGCGTTTCGCCAGTTGGGTTGTTCGGCTGAGCAATAACAGACGATAAATCAATTTTCTTCTGCTTTGCTGTTTTACCTTCAATGGCTTCAAGCAAATCTAAACGACCAATTAAGTCAGTTAAGTTTACAACACCCAAGCTTGCCATAATTTCACGGGCTTCTTGCGCTATAAACTTAAAGTAGTTCATCGCCATTTCTGGTAGGCCGTGATAATGCTTTTGGCGAAGTGTTTCGTCTTGTGTTGCAACACCGGTCGCACAGTTATTTAAGTGGCAAATACGCAAGTATTTACAACCAAGGGCAACCATTGGGCCAGTACCAAAGCCAAAGCTTTCAGCACCTAGAATTGCTGCTTTAATAATATCTAAACCTGTTTTTAAGCCACCATCTGTTTGCAGGCGAATGCGATGACGAAGGCCATTTTCAACAAGTGCTTGCTGTGTTTCAGCAAGGCCAAGCTCCCATGGGCTACCGGCATATTTAACTGAAGTAAGTGGGCTTGCACCTGTACCGCCATCATAGCCAGAAATAGTAATTAAATCGGCATAGGCTTTAGCAACACCTGTCGCAATGGTTCCTACGCCTGGTTCTGAAACCAGTTTTACAGAAATAAGTGCTTTAGGGTTTACTTGTTTTAAATCGAAAATTAGCTGTGCTAAATCTTCAATTGAGTAAATATCGTGATGTGGTGGTGGCGAAATTAACGTAACACCTGGCACCGAATAACGAAGTTTAGCAATATATGGGGTTACTTTTTCACCCGGTAATTGCCCGCCTTCACCTGGTTTTGCACCTTGCGCTACTTTAATTTGAATAACATCAGCACTACGTAAGTAATGCGGCGTTACGCCAAATCGACCTGAAGCGACTTGCTTAATACGTGAATTTTTCTCGGTACCGTAACGCAGCTTATCTTCGCCGCCTTCACCCGAGTTTGAACACCCACCCAAGCGGTTCATCGCAATTGCTAGCGCCTCATGCGCTTCTGGCGATAAAGCACCAATACTCATTGCGGCCGAATCAAATCGTTTATAAAGATTTTCTGCAGGCTCGACATCATCAATGCTAATGCCGGTTTCAGGCAATTTAAGCGAAAGCATGTCACGTAGCGTAGCAATCGGACGATTATTAACGAGTTTTGCATACTCACTGTAATCGGTGTATTCACCAGAACGAACTGCTTTTTGTAGGGTTTGGATTACATCCGGATTATAAGCATGATATTCGCCACCATGAACATACTTAAACAAACCGCCGTGGCTTAATAATTTACGTTTACTTAAAGCAAGTTTATGTAGGCTCTGTTGATCGTCATCAAAATCGGTAAAACAAGCACCCTGTATGCGACTTGCCACTCCTTTAAAACACATTTGTACAATAGCATCAGATAAACCAACCGCTTCAAACAACATTGAGCAACGATATGACGCAACCGTACTTATGCCCATTTTAGACATGATTTTATATAAGCCCTTGTTAATGGCTTTACGATAAGCAAGCGTTACTTCGCAATACGACTTATCAATAATTTTATTGTCGCTCATTGCAACTAACGATTCATACGCAAGGTATGGATAAATGGCAGTTGCACCAAAACCTAATAAAACTGCAAATTGGTGTGCATCGCGCACACTACCGGTTTCAATAATAATATTCGATTCACAACGAAGATTATTATCAACAAGACGATTTTGCACCGCGCCCACAGCCATAGCTGCTGGAATAGGTAAATTCGTTTCATCAAAGTTGCGGTCTGTTAGAACAAGCATAATACAGCCCGATGCTGCTTTTTTCTGCGCAATATCACAAATTCGCGATACTGCTTTTTCCAATCCTTCTTCAACTGTATACGTAATATCAATTTTACAGTAGCTGTAATGTGCTTCATCAGCATTTAATAATTGCTGCATGTCTGCGTACATTAAAATTGGCGTATCAAACTGTAGGCGCTTAGCGTGGCCTGTTGTTTCGTTAAATACATTTTGCTCACTACCAATACAGGTTGCAAGCGACATTACATGGTTTTCACGTAGTGGATCGATAGGTGGGTTTGTTACTTGCGCAAATTTTTGGCGGAAGTAATCATAAAGTGAACGATGCCCTTCACTAAGCACAGCAAATGGCGTGTCATCACCCATTGAGCCCGTTGCTTCTTGGCCGTTTTCACCCATTACACGAATAACGCTATCAAGCTCTTCGTTAGTATAACCAAACATTTTTTGATATTTAGCTAGCGTTTCGTCATCAAATGAGCGATTACCGGCGTCTTGCTCAGTAAGATCTTCAAATGGAACTAAACGTTTAACATTTTCTTCAAGCCATGACTTGTAAGGATGGCGAGATTTTAAATCTTGATCGATTTCATCCGAGTGCCAAATTTTGCCAAGCTTAGTATCAATAACTAATAATTCACCTGGACCAACACGACCTTTCTCAACTACTTCATCAGCAGTGTAATCCCAAATACCCACTTCTGATGCAAGCGTAATAAAGCCATCTTGTGTAATTACATAACGCGCAGGGCGAAGTCCATTACGGTCAAGGTTACACGCCGCAAAACGACCATCCGACATTACAATACCTGCCGGACCATCCCATGGTTCCATATGCATAGAGTTAAAGTCGTAAAATGCACGTAGATCATCGTCCATTGCACGGTTTTTTTGCCATGCAGGTGGAACGAGCATGCGCATCGCACGGAATAAATCCATGCCGCCAGCTAAAAACAGTTCAAGCATATTATCTAAGCTTGATGAATCAGAACCAGTTTCGTTTACAAACGGTGCCGCTGTTTGTAAATCAGGAATAAGTGGTGACGCAAACTTATAAGAACGCGCACGTGCCCATTGGCGGTTACCTTCAATGGTATTAATTTCACCATTGTGTGCTAAATAACGAAAAGGTTGAGCAAGAGGCCAACGCGGTTGAGTATTAGTAGAAAATCGTTGATGAAAAACACAAATCGCACTGGTCATACGAATATCAGCTAAATCTAGGTAAAAGTTAGGTAAATCTGCAGGCATCATAAGGCCTTTATAGATAGTAACTAATCCAGACAAGCTTGCAATATAAAAAGCTTCATCATCAACAATACGCTTTTCAGCACGACGACGCGCTACATATAAGCGTCGCTCTAAATCTTTAGAGCGCCAACCTTCTGGCGCACTAACAAAAATTTGTTCAAACCCAGGTAATTGTTGTACTGCTATAGGACCTAACATTGATGGGTCGGTTGGCACTACGCGCCAACCTAAAATATTTAGCGTTTCTTTTTCTAATTCTTCGCTAAGTATTTGTTTTGCAGCTTGTGCTAAAACAGGATCTGAATTTAAAAAAATCATACCTACGGCATAATTTTTACCTAAGTGCCAATTGTTCTCAGCCGCAATAGCACGAAAAAAGCTATCTGGTTTTTGTAATAATAAACCACAGCCATCACCTGTTTTACCATCGGCAGATATACCGCCACGATGCTGCATGCGATCAAGCCCCGTAATAGCAGTACGAATAAGCCTATGACTAGCTTGACCATTAACTTGGGCTATTAAGCCAAAGCCACAATTTTCTTTTTCTAATTTTGAGTCGTATAACATAGACCCCTCCCCTTGCTGCACTGTTAGCGTGGATGAACTGCTCGACGATTTGCTAACAGACGGACAAAACTAGCCTCTATCGTAAATAGAGTCAATAGCATTTTGAATACATATTCACATTCTTGAATATTTCTCACTTCATAGCAAGATTTCTTTTTCATCATTATTTTTAACATTTAGTCGTATATTAGGCGTTATTTTTTCATGACACTGGTGTCAAGTTTAACATTTTGTAAAAACAACCAAGTAAAAAGCTACAGCTTACGTAAACGTAAAGCTCTCATTCAGTGAATAAATATTCAACATACACCGATAAAGTTAGTTAACATTTAGATAGTTTTGTGCTATTTCCGTAATTTTGAGGCTTAACCTCTCTTCTTTTTACTGGTCATTAGTATAGTTATTAATATTTGTGGCATTTTTAATCTCTTAATAGTGAATTTTTATTTACTAATGCGTCCACTGCGGACACTTTTATGTCCGCGGACATATAAAAAACACATAAAATAAAATTTAATCATCTAATTACAGTAAGTTACGCTTTGGCATGCTAATCGTATAGAGCTATACACATTCGTTAAGTGGAATAATTATGTTTATGCTTAGTTTATTTTTGATATCTCCTATTGTCGCTATTTGCACCGCAGTTTTTTTTCTACTGTGTGAAAAATATATAAAAGCCGTGTAGGAGAGCCTAATGATTAAAGATACCAGCGCACAAGACGTACAGGTAAAGGCACCTATAAACTATAAAAAATACGCGGTCATCACTGCGGTTATTTTCATTGTAGCCTCGACAATTGCTTATATTTTTTTAACGAGTCATAGCGCTAAAAGCTCTATTAGCCGCTCAAAAGTACAGGTTGCCAAAGTACACGTTAAAGCGCTCATTCGAGACATTGCCGCCAGTGGTAAAATTGTTGCTGCTAATGCTCCTAAAATCTACAGCCCAGAACGTGGTTTTATAGATTTAAAAGTAAAGGCTGGCGATACAGTAAAGCAAGGGGGCACACTTGCTCTGCTGCAAAGCCCTGAGTTAACTAACGAATTAAAGCAACAGGAGTCTGTACTTAAACGACTACAAGGCGAGCAGCAAAGGCAGCATTTGCAAGCAAGACGCCAAACACTCACTTTAAATAAAACACTCGATATGGCACAAGTTGAGCTTAACGCCGCTGAGCGCGAAAATCGCCGGGCGCAGTTATCAATACAAAAGCACTTAATTAGCCAAATTGATCTTGAAAAAGCAGTTGATGATTTATCACGTGCAAAGCTCACATATAAGCATGCACAACAAGAGGTATTACTTGCAAAAGACACGCTCGCCTTTGAACTACAAGCAGCTAAAAGTGATGTAACCCGCCAGCAACTTATTGTTGATGATTTAATCAGAAAAGTAAGCAACCTATCTATTAAAGCTACCGTTACTGGGATCGTGGGTAACCTACTTGTGCAACAAAAAGCCGCAGTGACGCAAAGCCAACCTCTTATGACACTCGTCGACTTAAGTAATTTCGAAGCAGAGCTCCAAGTACCTGAAAGTTACGCAAACGAATTAGGACTCGGTATGGAAGTAGAGCTTAAGTTAGGCAATGAAACAGTGATAGGGAATTTATCCGCCATATCACCAGAAGTTAATAACCGTGAAGTAACAGCACGCGTCCGATTTAAAGGCGTTACTAACAACATTCGTCAGAACCAACGCTTAACTGCACGTATTTTACTCGACAACCGAGAAGGTGTAATGCAAGTAAAGCGCGGTGCATTTATGCAGCAAGGCGGAATTGTTGCTTATAAGGTAGAAGGCAATATTGCAAAACGCATACCTATTACTATAGGCGCCACAAGCATTAATGCGGTTGAGCTTTTAAGCGGACTAAAAGAAAACGATGAGATTATTATTTCAAGCTACAGCGACTTTAAACAAGCCGACACGATTTTATTAAATTAAACAGACGTTCTCAACCAACGCTAAAAATAATTAGGAACACCCATGTTACAAATGAACAATGTAAGTAAAGTATACCAAACAGAAATGGTACAAACCCATGCACTTCGAGACTTTAACCTGCAAGTAAACGAAGGCGAATTTATTGCTGTTACCGGTCCTAGCGGCTCAGGAAAAACAACCTTTTTAAATATTGCAGGTATGCTCGAGCCTTTTAACGAAGGTGAGTACCTGTTGGATGGTGTTAATGTTGGCAGCTTAAACGACAACCAACGTGCTGATTTACGTAATCAAAAAATTGGCTTTATATTCCAAGGCTTTAATTTAATCCCTGATTTAAATTTATATGAAAACATTGAAGTTCCTCTTCGCTATAGAGGGATTAAAGCAAATGAGCGAAAACGTCGAATTGAGCAATGCCTTGAACAAGTTGGTTTAGCATCTCGCGCTAAACACTTACCTCAACAACTCTCTGGTGGCCAGCAACAACGTGTTGCAATAGCCCGTGCGCTTGCTGGTGAACCTCGTTTTTTACTAGCCGATGAGCCAACAGGTAACCTTGACAGCTTAATGGCTCGCCAAGTTATGGAGTTACTTGAACAAATCAATCGCGACGGTGCCACTATTGTAATGGTAACGCATGATAGCGAATTAGCCCGCCGTGCTCCGCGTAATATTCAAGTAGTTGATGGGCAGCTTGCCGACTTTACGCTTTATCAGGGCGCGCAAACTATAAAAACAGCATCGGGGGTTTAACTAATGTTTATTCATTATTTAGATTTAAGTTGGCGCAGCTTCAAGCGCACCCCACTGGTTAGCTTTTTAATGGTACTTGCCATTGCGATAGGTATAGGCATAACAATGACCAGCCTTAGCGTTTATCACATGATGTCGGCCGATCCTATCCCAGAAAAAAGCAGCCAACTTTACAGTGTGCAATTACAAACAATGGACGATGGTAGTACGTGGTGGACAGAAGATAACACACCACTACAACTGACCTATCAAGATGCTGAGAACTTATTAAACGCACCCACGTCAGAGAAAAAAGTGGCTATGATGCGTACCGGCTTTTCAGTTTATTTAGATTCAGATAAAATAAAACCTTTTATAGGTAATGCTCGCATGACAACGCCTGACTTTTTTAGCATGTTTAATTTGTCATTTTTGTACGGTGGAGCTTGGAGCAAAGAGCAAGAAAACTCAGCCGCACCTGTGGTTGTTATTACCCAAGAGATAAACGATAAACTATTTGCAGGAAAGAACTCCGTCGGAGAACTGATTTACTTAGATGATGCAAGCTACCAAGTAGCTGGTGTTATTAACCATTGGCCTCTCAATATTAAATATTATGATTTAAATAACGGTGCATTTAATCAAGTAGAAGAGTTATTTATGCCCTTTAGCTTAATAAAGGCAAAAGAGCTCGTAAGTTGGGGCAATAGCAATGGATGGAAGCACGAAAACACACCAACCTTTGCAGATAAACTGCAATCTGAGCAAGTATGGATCCAGTTTTGGGCAGAGCTAAATACGCTTGAACAAAAACAAGCCTATCAAAATTACTTATTAGCCTATATGCAGGAACAACAAAAACGTGGGCGATTTAATCGTAAAGAACTTGAGTATAAACTTCGCGATGTAAACCAATGGATGCAATACAATAACGTCGTCACCGAAGACAATAAAATTTTAGTGGGCCTGAGCTTTATGTTTTTAGGTGTCTGCTTAGCCAATATTTTAGGTTTACTTTTAGCCAAGTTTTTACGCAGAGCGCCAGAAGTAGGTGTAAGACGCGCATTAGGTGCGAGTAAAAGGCAAATATTTTTACAGCACTTAGTTGAGGTCGCCATGCTTGGCTTTATAGGTGGCATGCTAGGAATTGCACTAGCACAACTTGGCTTAATGGGCGTAGGGCAAAGCTACGACTACTATGAAAATTTAGCGACAATGGATTTAACCATGCTATTGAGCGCCCCATTGATTGCAATTACAACCTGCATTTTGGCTGGTTTGTACCCTGCTTGGCTAGTGTGTAAAACCAACCCTGCCATTTATCTTAAGAGCCAATAAGGAATTTAACAATGTTAGAAATAAAACCTATATTTAACGCCTTATGCCGCTCAAAGGTGGGCGCTGTATTACTGCTAATTCAAATTGCAATTACCACAGCTATAGTCAGTAATGCTGCATTTATCATTCAAGATAGAATTAGTTATTTAAACCAAGAAACGGGCTACCCTGAGCAAGATATATTTAAGTTTAATGTAATGACCTTTGGTACTGATATTAACTTAAGTCAGCAGTTTGAGCTTGATGAAAGCATGCTTAGAAAAATGCCAGGCGTGGTCGATGCCGCATTAAGCAGTAGTATTCCACTATCAGGGAGTGGCAGCGCTTCGAGCTTTAATTTAAAACCTGCCCCACAAGAAGGCCTAAGTGTCAGGGCCGCTTATATTTTTATAGACGATCATGCTATTAATACCTACGGCGTTAACTTAATTGCAGGGCGAAACTTTACCGAAGATGAAGTGCTCGTTACAAACGAAATTACACAAAAGCGCACCAACGTCACTATAGTCACTAAAGCCCTACTTGATGAGCTCTACCCTGATGGAGATGGTTTAGGGAAGATAGTTTATTTTGGTGACCTACCACTTAAAGTTATTGGCGTGATCGGAAAAATGAAAGGCCCGTGGCTCAAAGACAGTAAACCAGATAATTTTGCGTTTATTCCTTATATTAAAGCAGAAAGTTATACACAAGTTGCCGTTCGTACAGAACCAGGTCAGCGAGCAACTGTAATGAAAGAAATAGAAAATGCTATGCTCGAAAATTACAGCAAACGCGTTATTAATAACATTAAAGGGCTTGATGAATTAAAAAATGAGTACACCGCTCAAGATCGCCTCATGATGCGCATGCTCATAGTATTAATCACTATTTTAGTGCTTATAACCGCTCTCGGTATTTTTGGCTTAACCTTATTTAATATTAGCAAACGTACTAAGCAAATTGGTACACGCAGAGCACTTGGCGCAAGAAAGTCAGCTATTATCAGCTATTTTTTAGTAGAAAACGCACTAATTTGTAGCCTAGGTTTAGCCTTAGGTGCAATAACAGCAATACTGCTTGGGAAAATGTTAATGCAGTCTTTTTCTGTTGCCGCACTACCGCCAAGCTATATAGCCGTTACCGCCATTGCTGTATTTTTAATGAGTTTACTTGCGGTGTTAGCGCCGGCTAAACGCGCTGCCAATATTTCGCCCAGTATCGCAACTCGCACTATTTAATAATATGTAAATCACTATGCTACACTGCTTAGTAAGGCAGTGTAGCCATTAAAAAATTATAAAAATAACCTATGACTCATAAAATACTCATTGTTGATGATAACCAAGCAGTACTCGATGCACTTTCGTTATTGCTCGAGATCCACGATTTTTCGGTAGTCACTGCAACAAATCCATTTGATGCTCTGCAAATAGTTCGCTATCAACGCATTGAGCTTGTAATTCAAGACATGAACTTTACCAGCGACACCACCTCTGGCGAAGAAGGTAAAGCGTTGTTTTATGAACTACGAGAAATAAACCCACACCTACCTATTATACTTATTACAGCTTGGACCGAACTTGCCACCGCCATTGAGCTTGTCAAAGCCGGTGCTGCTGATTACTTACCAAAACCGTGGGATGATGCAAAACTACTAGTTTGTATCGGTAACTTAATAGAGCTAGGCAGTGCTAAAAAAATAGTGGCGACACATAATCGCCATCAACAAGAACGTGAAGGTACATTTAAAAATGCAGACCTTGCTGGGCTAATATTTAAAAGTACTGCGATGGAACGACTGGTTACTATGGCGCTACAAGTGGCTAAATCTGATATATCTGCATTAATTACAGGCCCTAATGGGAGTGGCAAAGAGTGTATTGCGCATATTATTCAAAAAAACTCCCCACTTGTATCGCAACCTTTTATTAAGGTAAACGCAGGTGCATTACCGCAAGAACTTATAGAAGCCGAACTTTTTGGCGCTGAAGCTGGCGCATACACGGGGATAACTAAACAACGTATTGGTCGATTTGAAGCAGCTGATGGCGGTACGTTATTTTTAGATGAAATTGGTAATTTACCACTTTCAGGACAAATAAAATTACTACGCGTAGTACAAACTGGCGAGTTTGAACGTTTAGGCTCAACGCAAACACGAAAAGTAAATGTGCGCGTTATATCGGCCACTAACGAAAACTTACTACAAGCAATTGAACAAGGTCGATTTAGGGAAGACTTATATTATCGCCTTAACGTAATTGAGCTCAATGTGCCTGCGCTAAGTGAAAGACAAGATGATGTTTTAGCGCTTATTAGCCACTTTTTACCTCACCGAGAGCTGACTATAAACACAGAGCAAGCACTTCAACACTACAAATGGCCAGGTAACGTTCGAGAGCTAGAAAACGCTTGTAAGCGTGTAGCGGTACTAAAACCTACAGGTGCGCTTACAGTCGATGACTTTGCTCTTTCGTCACCGGTCTCTTCCCAACAAAAAGCAGAGCCGACCAAACAGGAAATAGAACACGCAATGCGCACTCATCAAGGTGTTATAGCCAAAGTGGCCCGTGAATTTGGTTTAAGCCGACAAGCACTTTACAGGCGGTTACAAAAAATGGGTATTGATTATTAATGCCAAACATTATTAGCAACTTTACCCTAAGCCAAAAGATTGTATTAATTTGCGGGCTTTGTAGCGCGCTGCCTGTTGTTATTATTGCCGCGCTAAGTGGCTTTGATATGTATTACACCCTGCTTTTAATATTACTAACGCTTACATTTAGCACCTTGCTTTCAAGAGCCATCACCAAGCCAATAAAGCTTGGCATGCAATCGCTCGAAACCGGATTACTTAATTTTAAAGATGGTGAGCTCTCCAGTTTGCTTGCGTATAAAAGTAATGATGAACTTGGAAAGCTATGCCAACTTTATAATCAAACCGCAAAACAGCTTCGCCAAGAAAAACAATGGATTTACCAGCGCGAGTTAATGCTTGATAAAGTATTGCAAAGCTCGCCGCAAGCGCTACTGCTGGTCAATGATAATAATACGGTGGTATTTAGTAATTTAATTAGCCGTAGCTTATTTAATAGCGCATCTCGCCTTGAAGGTATGCAACTAAGCAAGTTACTCGAAAATTCGCCTCTGCAATTAGTAGCAGCTATAGAGCACGGTATTGATGGCCTCTTTAATATAGAAATAGAGAATCAAGACTCACAAACTTGGCATTTAGCCACTGGGGAGTTTTTACTTAATAATCAAAAGCATCATTTATATATATTTAAACAGTTAACCCGTGAACTTAGTCGCCAAGAAGTTGCAGTGTGGAAAAAAGTAATACGCATTATTAGCCACGAATTAAATAATTCACTCGGCCCCATGTCATCCATGCTACACAGCGCACAATTGCTCGCAAATAAAGTTGATGAGCCTCGCCTTGCCCGTGTATTTGCAACTATTGATGAGCGAATTAGTCATTTAACTGAATTTGTACAAGGCTATGGCAAGTTTGCTAAGCTACCTCAGCCACAAAAAACGCGGGTTAACTGGCAAAACACACTCAATAATTTAAAAAACCACTGGCAATTTAGCTACGAAATAAAAAATTCACACAATGAATTACAAGCTGATCAAACACAACTCGAGCAGCTGCTGATAAACTTATTAAAAAATTCACACGAGTCAGGCTCCAACGCCAATGAAATACATATTCAGGTCGAGTTTGTACCCCAAGCATGTGTTATAAATGTAAGCGACTGCGGCAAAGGAATGAGCGAGCAAGTAATGGCAAATGCTTTAGTGCCCTTTTATTCTACAAAAAGTACGGGGAGTGGTTTGGGGTTAGCCTTATGCAGAGAAATCGCAGAAGCACACCAAGGGCATATAAGTTTACATAACAAAATAGAGGGCGGCTTAAACGTGCAAGTGAGCCTTCCTTATTCATAAATTCACACAAATTAAAAACAACAAAGCCACTTTTAAAGTGGCTTTGTGTTTAAAGAGCTTAATAACCTGAGTTCAGGTTGAGTAATAAATTACTCTGCGTCAGCTTCTTTGTATTTAGCAGCAGTTTCTGTAATTAACGGCTGTAATTCACCGCGTTGAAACATTTCGATAATAATGTCACAACCACCAACTAATTCGCCATCTACCCAAAGTTGTGGGAATGTTGGCCAATTAGCATATGCTGGAAGCTCAGCACGAATGTCTGGATTAAGTAAAATATCAACGTATGCAAATGGTTCACCACATGACATTAACGCTTGCGATGCTTGTGAAGAAAAACCACAATTTGGTAATTTTGGTGACCCTTTCATGAAAAGGATTATTGGGTTTTCTGAAATTTGCTGTTTAATTTTATCAATGGTTTCCATCTACAACCTCAAAGTAACGATAGCTAAATATATTTTGGTCTTGAAAATAACTCATCGTGACCACAAATATATAACTTAAAATGGGCAAATAAAGCCGCAATTGAAATAGTCTTTCGCAATAGCATTGCTGTTTGCTTAAACTTGAGTAAAATACTCAACAATTATAGTAACACTATATTACCGCTTGGTATAGGTAACTGGTCTGTTTCAACAGGCATTACGTATTACCAAATGGACTATCAACCAAAGAAGATGGAGATAAAAAAATGGCATTTGAACTACCGTCACTACCATATGCAATCGACGCACTTGAGCCACATATTTCAAAAGAAACACTAGAGTTTCACCATGGCAAACACCACAACACTTACGTGGTTAAACTTAATGGTTTAATCCCTGGTACTGAGTTTGAAAACAAATCTCTAGAAGAGATCGTATGTTCATCAGAAGGCGGCGTATTTAACAACGCAGCACAAATCTGGAACCATACTTTTTACTGGAACAGCTTATCTCCAAACGGCGGCGGCGAGCCTACTGGCGCAGTTGCTGATGCAATCAACGCTAAATGGGGTTCTTTTGATGCGTTTAAAGCAGCATTAAACGATAAAGCAGTAAATAACTTTGGTTCAAGCTGGACGTGGTTAGTTAAGCTTGCTGATGGTTCACTAGACATCGTTAATACATCTAACGCTGCTACACCATTAACTGATGATGGCGTTACTCCAATCCTTACAGTGGATTTATGGGAACACGCTTACTACATCGATTACCGTAACGTTCGTCCAGATTACCTTAAAGGTTTTTGGTCGCTTGTTAACTGGGAATTCGCGAACGCTAACTTCGCTTAATTAGCCTTTAAACGCTAATGTAAAAAAGACGCTTAGGCGTCTTTTTTTGTTTCTTGTTTATCACACCTAAGCGCCTCATCATTTAATAAAACGCTTTTAGTAACATGATCTTTTTTCACTTAAATTTTTAATTTTATTGCACAAAAATACCAATTCGTGACTAGACTTTAAAAGGTAAGCACCTTTTTACAGCGGGTTTCGGAGGTTATTATGACGATTTTTGAGCATTACCAAGCACGATACGAAGCGGCACAGGAAGAAGAGTACAGTATCGCTGAATTTCTTGAAATTTGTAAAACAGATAAGTCTGCCTATGCCAGCGCACCAGAACGTCTACTTATGGCAATTGGCGAACCAAACATGGTAGACACCGCAACCGATGCAAGACTAAGCCGATTATTTTCAAATAGAGTGGTTGCGCGCTACCCTGCCTTTGCTGATTTTTATGGTATGGAGGACGCCATTGAGCAAATAGTCTCTTATTTAAAACACGCAGCCCAAGGGCTTGAAGAATGCAAACAAGTACTCTATTTACTCGGGCCTGTAGGTGGGGGTAAATCATCCATTGCTGAAAAACTAAAGTATTTAATGCAACAAGTGCCTATTTATTCAATTAAAGGCTCTCCTGTAAACGACCATCCTCTCTCCTTGTTTGATCCTACCGAAGATGCAGACGTACTCAGCAAAGAATATGGTATTAAACCGCGCTACTTAAAAACCATTATGTCGCCTTGGGCTGGCAAACGCTTAAAAGAGTTCAATGGTGATATTAGCCAGTTTAGAGTGGTCAAACGCTACCCTTCTATTTTAAACCAAATAGGCATTGCCAAAACTGAGCCTGGGGATGAAAACAACCAAGATATTTCAGCGCTAGTAGGTAAAGTCGATATTCGCCAGCTTGAGCACTTTGCCCAAAACGATCCTGATGCATACGCCTACTCTGGCTCTTTATGTTTAGCTAACCAAGGGCTGATGGAGTTTGTAGAAATGTTTAAAGCACCGATTAAAGTGCTGCATCCTTTACTTACCGCCACCCAAGAAGGTAACTATAACGGCACAGAAGGTATTAGTGCTCTTCCATTTAATGGCATGATCCTCGCACATTCTAATGAATCTGAGTGGCAAACTTTTAAAAACAATAAAAACAATGAAGCATTTTTAGACCGTGTTTATATTGTTAAAGTGCCTTACTGTTTACGTGTAACTGAAGAAGTTAAAATTTACGACAAATTACTTGAGCACAGCGAGCTATACAATGCGCCATGTGCACCGGGTACACTTAAAACATTAGCGCAATTTACAACATTATCACGTTTAAAAGAGCCAGAAAATTCCAGTATTTATTCAAAGATGCGGGTATACGATGGCGAAACCCTTAAAGACACAGACCCTAAAGCTAAATCGTATCAAGAGTATCGTGATTACGCAGGTGTTGATGAAGGCATGACGGGGCTATCTACTCGCTTTGCGTTTAAAATTTTATCTCGTGTATTTAACTTTGATACCACTGAGGTTGCAGCAAACCCGGTGCATTTATTCTATGTGCTTGAGCAACAGATAGAGCGCGAGCAATTTTCAAGTGAAATAGAAGAGCGTTATTTAAGCTTTTTGAAAGGCTATTTAATTCCTCAATATGTAGATTTTATAGGTAAAGAACTGCAAACCGCTTATTTAGAATCGTATTCGGAATATGGACAAAATATTTTTGACCGTTATGTTATTTATGCAGACTTTTGGATACAAGACCAAGAATATCGCGACCCCGATACAGGACAGCTATTTGACCGCGCAGCGCTAAACGCTGAACTTGAAAAAATAGAAAAACCAGCGGGTATTTCTAACCCTAAAGATTTTCGTAATGAAATAGTGAACTTTGTACTGCGTGCCCGTGCGCATAACAACGGTAAAAATCCACTATGGACAAGCTACGAAAAACTACGCACGGTAATTGAGAAAAAAATGTTCTCTAATACCGAAGATTTACTCCCCGTTATTTCGTTTAATACTAAAACGTCTGCAGAGGATCAGCAAAAGCACGAAGACTTTGTGAACCGTATGGTCGAAAAAGGCTATACACAAAAACAAGTTCGCTTGCTTTCTGAGTGGTATTTACGGGTTAGAAAATCGCAATAACCTTCATAGTCGTAGTATATAGGAGGTCAATATGGCGCATTTTATAGATAGACGTTTAAACGGAAAAAATAAAAGTACGCTTAATCGCCAGCGCTTTATTAGGCGCTATAAAAAACAAATTAAAGAAGCGGTTTCAGATGCGATTAACAAACGCAGCGTCACTGATTCTAGCTCTGGTGAGAATATTTCTATTCCACAACGCGATATCAGCGAACCTACATTTCATCAAGGGCAAGGCGGGAATAGAGAGCAAATTCACCCTGGTAACGATCAGTTTTCTACAGGTGATAAAATTGAGCGCCCTAAAGGCGGACAAGGCGGTGGTGCCGGTGAAGGTGACGCCAGCGATTCGGGCGAGGGACAAGATGAGTTTGTATTTTCAATATCAAAAGATGAATACCTTGATTTACTGTTTGAAGATTTAGAACTTCCTAACTTACAAGAAAACCAACTTGATAAGTTAGTGCAAATGAAAACCCATCGCGCAGGATTTTGTAGCGACGGCATGCCAAGTAATATTGACATTGTCCGCTCTCTTCAAGGCTCGCTTGCGCGCCGTGTGGCAATGAGTGCAGGTAAAAAACGCCGTTTAAAAGAGCTCGAAGAACAACTTGCTGCGTTGCTTGATGAGCAACATAGCGATAATGCTGCGATTGCTTTATTACAAAAAGAAATTGCAGCATTAAAACTACAAATTAAATCGGTTCCGTTTATTGATAACTACGATTTACGTTTTCGTAATTACGAAAAGCGCCCTCATCCCACCAGCAAAGCGGTGATGTTTTGTATTATGGATGTGTCAGGCTCAATGGATCAGCCAACAAAAGACATGGCAAAGCGTTTTTATATTTTGCTCTATCAATTTTTAACACGCAGCTATAAAGACATAGAAGTTGTTTATATTCGCCACCACACACAAGCTAAAGAAGTAGATGAACAAGAGTTTTTTTATTCTCAAGAAACTGGCGGCACTATTGTTTCGAGCGCACTTAAATTAATGAACGAAATAATAAAAGAGCGTTACCATGCAAACGAGTGGAATGTATACGCTGCACAAGCCTCCGATGGCGATAACTGGGCGGACGACACACCGCAATGTGGTGAAATTTTGCGTAATAAGCTCTTAAGCGCAGTACGTTATTTTGCTTATCTTGAAATAACCACTCGTGCTCATCAAAGCCTATGGCGCGAATATGAATCTATAACACACAGCCATAAAAATTTCGCCATACAGCATATTCAAAGCGTTGAAGATATTTACCCAATTTTTAGGGAGCTATTTAAAAAAGGTCGTCAACAGCAAAACTCTGCATAGCCAAAAGCGAGGTAGCATTATGAATGATAAACGATTGAGTGATGGCCCAGATTGGACCTTTGATTTATTAGATGAGTACCAAGGTGAAATTGCTCGCGTTGCTGCTCATTACAGATTAGACACCTACCCTAATCAAATTGAAGTGATAACGGCTGAGCAAATGATGGATGCTTATTCAAGCGTTGGCATGCCTATTGGCTACAGTCATTGGTCTTACGGTAAGAAGTTTATCCAAACAGAGCAAAATTATAAGCGCGGGCAAATGGGCCTAGCTTACGAAATAGTGATAAATTCAGACCCTTGTATTGCGTACTTAATGGAAGAAAATACCCTACCTATGCAAGCGCTTGTAATGGCGCATGCATGTTACGGACATAACTCATTTTTTAAAGGTAATTACTTATTTAAAACCTGGACCGATGCAGGCTCAATTATTGATTACTTGGTATTTGCTAAAAATTACATAAGCCGCTGTGAAGAAAAATATGGTATTACTCAGGTAGAGAGCTTACTCGACTCTTGTCATGCGTTAATGAATTACGGGGTCGATCGCTATAAACGTCCACAGCAAATATCGCTATTTGAAGAGCAAAAACGCCAACAAGAACGTGAAGAATACTTACAATCACAAGTAAACGAATTATGGCGAACTATTCCTGAGCAACAGCAAGAAACCAAAAAGAAAGTCCGCCATTTCCCTTCTGAACCTCAAGAAAATATTTTGTATTTTATTGAAAAAAATGCCCCATTACTCGACTCTTGGCAACGTGAAGTGATTCGTATTGTCCGTAAAATTTCGCAATACTTTTACCCACAAAAGCAAACTCAAGTAATGAACGAAGGTTGGGCAACATTTTGGCACTACACCATCCTTAATCACTTATATGATGAAGGGAAGCTCACCGACTCATTCATGTTAGAGTTTTTACAAAGTCATACCAACGTAGTTTATCAGCCACCTTATAACAGTAAGTATTATTCAGGCATTAATCCATATGCTTTAGGCTTTAATATGATGGTTGATATTCGCAGAATATGTGAACATCCAACTGAAGAAGATAAAAAATGGTTTCCTGAGTATGCAGGCAGTAATTGGCTAGATACATTGCACTTTGCCATGGAAAACTTTAAAGATGAAAGCTTTATTAGCCAGTTTTTATCGCCGAAGTTAATTCGTGATTTCAAATTATTTACTATTATTGACCATACTAATAATCCCCATTTAGAGATTGGTGCGATACACGATGATAGCGGCTATAAAACAGTTAGAGAAGTGCTCTCCGCGCAATATAATTTAAGTAATCATGAACCTAACATTCAAGTATATGATGTTGATATTAGAGGTGATAGAGCACTTACACTTCGCTATGTACCTCATAATTGCATTCCATTGGCAAACTCACATGAAGAAGTGCTAAAACACCTTTACAGGCTATGGGGCTTTAAGGTAAAACTGGAAGAAGAGTCTAATTCTGGTGAGATTTCAACTATTGGTCAATGTCCAACAGATGACACTCGTCATACAACAGAGTGAATATAATGGATAAGAAAAAGCTTCTCGTACTGATCGACTCAGTAAATTGTGCAAAAACAGCATTAATACACGCAAAACAAAAAGCACTACAAGACAGTAAACATATTGATATTGTTGCATTTAGCTATGAAGACACTGGTAATATATTATTTTCATTATCACCAGAGCAAGTACTTGCCATTCAAGACAAACAACTTTCATTACTCAGAGCAACATTAGAACCTCTATTAAAAAAAGAGCTAACTGATTGTGAGTATACATTTCAAACGGTTTGGCATGAATCACCAGAGCAATGGTTAAATAACGAAATAAACGCAACTAATTATGATATGGCAATAAAAACTAGGCATATTGATGCTCAAACTCAATTTAGTGAACTTGACTGGCAGCTTATTCGATTTTCACCAATACCACTTTATTTGGCCGCAGATAATAAATGGAGAAATAACTGTAATGTGTTAGCTGCTCTTGATTTAGGCAGCGAAAAGGCATCTAAGCATCAGTTAAATAAAGCTATTATTAACTGTGGCCTAGATTATGCTAACTCAGAGGGCTGCGAATTTTATGCATGTTATACCGTGCACGTCTCACCTATTTTGAGAGACTTAGGTATTGTATTTTCAGATGAACAAGTACTCAATGCATTCGAAAAATTACCGGAACTACAACGTGATCTGATTAATGAATACAACTTGCGTGATAAATTACACATTAAAGCGGGCTTAGCGGAGCAAGTCATACCAAGCTTGGCAGCAAAACTTGATGCTGAGTTAGTGATTATTGGCTCAGTAGGCAACGTGGGTATTAAGGGAAAGCTTATTGGCAACACAGCAGAAAAAATAATGCGCTTACTTAAAACCGATTTACTTATTTTACCCCCCCACTCAATTTAATACCAATTTTCTTAATTAAGTGCTTTATTTTGAGGTAATAAAATCGTATCAATAACAAGGCAAGAACTTGTTATTTAGTTGTTATCGCTAATTACTCTTACATTGCTCTACCTTCTGCATCCATGCAGTCGTATATCAGAAGTTTTTAACGCAGTTAACGTCAGATTTAATCACTCAAATTAATTAAATATTATTGCGCATTGGTATAAAGAGTGATTAATAAAAATGATGCTTAAGCGTCATTTTTTATATCATCAAAAACAGTGACTTTATTGCGTCCATTATTTTTAGAAAAGTAAAGAGCCCTGTCAGCGGCTTCAATCCAACGTTCATGATCTTTAAATTCATTACTAAAGCACGCAACTCCGATACTTATTGTCATCTTGATTTCAACATTTTTATAAAAGGCAGGGCTTGATTCAATCAACACCCTTAAGCGCTCAGCAAATATTTCAGCCCCTTGCTTATCGGTATCAAGTAGAGTTAATACAAACTCTTCACCACCGTAACGTCCAGCAATATCTGTTTCACGTAATGTGGTACGTAATAACTTTGCAATATGGCGTAACGCCTCATCACCACAACTATGACCATGCTTATCATTCACCTTTTTAAAGTGATCAATATCAAACATTAACAGAGAGCTACACCCTGCATTACGTTTTGTTCGTAAATACTCTTGCTTAAGCATACTTTCCCAATAACCACGATTGTATAACGTCGTTAAGCCATCGGTTTGGCTTACTTGCTCAAGTCTTTTATTTAGCTCTTCTAACTCTTTTTTGTTAACTGCAATATCAGTTACATCGTAAAGAATGATACAAATATGGCTAACTTCTGCTCGTATATTAGTAAGCGGTATAAATGTCGCATTTTGATACATATACTCAGCTTTGCCAGTAATCGGGCGATAGTTTTTAAAGCGAAATATATAGGGTTGTTGTTCCCAAATGGTAAACGAGCGGTTTTTTAGTACAAATACTGGCTCTGACTTACTTCTAAACCACTTTTCATCTATAGCAGGAAATAAATCAAATAAATCTTTATTTTTTACAGCACTTGGTAATAACCCCGAATGGTTTTCCATAAAACCATTCCACACACACACCTTATACTCCCTGTCGAGTACAACTAAACCTACATCAACGGTGTTAAACATATCCATTAACCAATGGATTTCATTCATATCTAAATCAGCAGCCATAACTTAGTCTTCTAATAGGTAAGCAACTTTGTATTTCAAAGTTTTAAGTGAATCTTCAGTAAATAACAGCATAAGGTCACAGTTAATATCGTGATTTTCAATACCATAGCTAATTTCTATAGCAAGCGTACGCTGCCAGCGCGACTTATTCGCTTTCACTAATTCAGATACATCTCTGTGCTGGCCAAGTACGATAGGATGACCTTGGCTAAACGACATATCGAGTTGTTTTGAAAGACCAGTCAAAATAGCCCCGATTAAAATATTACTTATATCCATAAGTAACTCAAGTTCCACTTTGTCATTAAGCTCACCATCGTAATTCATCAGTGAGGCTATCTCTTTAAAGCTAGAGTCATTAAGTAATAATAATGCTTCTCCAGATACACCTCCTCCAATAAATCCCTGACAAACTCCAGAAGTGGTTGCATTATTATCAATAGAGCGTAGCGCCATATCGAGTTCACTAACCTCTAAGATATTCACATTTGGGATTGGCAGCTCAACAAACACATTAAGTAATCGCGCAAGTAAATCACCGGCTTGACCCATAGCAACATTAGTTAGCTCTTGGTATATATCTCGCACATCTGGGTCTACTTGCTCACCTAGAGAATGAGAAAGACGTTCACGCATGGCTTTATCTTTAATGCCATGGTGTTCAATAATATCGGCTAATTTTTGAGGGGAACATGGCTTTTGGATGAAATCGATAGCCCCCAGTTCAAGCACTCTTTGATGAGCATTAGGTTGTATGTCACCTGAAACTACAACTGTAAGTATATTGAGCCCAAGCTCTTTCATGGCCATTAAAACTTCATAGCCATCCATTTCTGGCATGTTTAAATCAAGGAAAAGGATTTCAGGTTCAGTTGACTTTATTTGTTTGATGCAATCAACACCATCTATCGCAAATTCAACTTTAATATCCCAATCATCAGGTAGAGAACGGGCTAATTGACGCCTCGCTAATTTTGAATCATCACATATTAATACAGATGTTGACATACTATCTCTCTATTTTTAACCAGTTATACATACCAAAAGTGATACACGCATTTTTATTATAGAAGATATTTTTGTAACTGCATGTTAACCAAAGTATAGCCTATTTACAGTTTTTTTATATGACTGAATCATTACCAATTTTATAGAGACACAGATAATACCTTGGTTACTCCAACGCAGTATAATACACTGACGCCTATTGCGTTAATTTAAAAAGGAAACTCCTATGCTCCGCTCATTAACTTTTGCCTTAAGTATTTTTTGTTCTATGGCTTTCGCTTCTGATATCCCAGAAAACACTCTCGATATAGGTAAAGTCTCTGCACAGGGTAAGACGGTTACTTTACTCGGTAAAGGTGTATCAGTTGGTGATAACGCACCTAATTTTAAAGTTGTCGATGGAAACTTTACACCTGTCACACTGGATAATTATAAGGGCCGAGCTATTTTAATTAGTGTAGTACCAAGTTTAGACACAGGTATTTGTAGTCTACAAACAAAACACTTTAACGAAAAAGTTGCGACGCAATTTCCTGCAGTTGTAATGCTTACTATTAGTGCCGATTTGCCATTCGCTCAAAAAAGATTTTGCAAAGCTGAGAACATAGACAAAATAACTACATTATCTGATTCTGTTTGGCGCGATTTTGGCCAAAAATATGGGTTAATTATTAAAGATATGGGGTTACTAACTCGCTCAGTAATAATATTAGACGAAAACCACAGCATTATTTATAAACAACTCGTTAGTAGCCTTTCAACTGAACCAGAATACAACAGCGTAATTGAGAAGCTTAAAACGCTGTAAAGTTAATATACCCATTCGCTTAATTAAGTGATCTATTTTTAGATAAGAAAATCGTATCCATGACAAGGCAAAAAATTCGTTATTGAGTTGTTATCACTAATTGCTCCTGCATTGCTCTACTTTCGGCATCCATGCCGTCGTATATCAGAATTTTTAACGCTGTTAACGTCATATTTAATCTCTCAAATTGATTAAGTATTCTAGACTTAAAACAAAAAACCGCCAATTGGCGGTTTTTTAATAGGCTTTTAAATTTAACCTAAAAGCTCACCAAGTTGTGAACTTACAGCCTCAACAGCTTGCGTACCATCTAGTTTGTGGTATTGAGTGTTACCAGCCGCCGCTTCTGCTTGGTAGTAATCAACTAATGGCATAGTTTGCTCGTGGTAAATACCTAAACGTTTACGTACTGTTTCTTCAGTATCGTCTGCGCGAACAATTAAGTCATCCCCAGTTTCGTTATCTTTACCTTCCACTTTTGGTGGATTATAAACAACATGGTAAACACGACCAGAACCAGGGTGAACACGACGTCCGCCCATACGTTCAACAATCACTTCATCAGCTACGTCAAATTCAATAACGTGATCAACCACTACGCCATTTTCTTTCATTGCATCGGCTTGAGGAATTGTGCGTGGGAAGCCATCAAGTAAAAAGCCTTTCTCACAATCAGCTTTAGTAATACGCTCTTTTACTAAACCAATAATAATATCGTCAGAAATTAGTTGACCAGCATCCATCACTTTTTTTGCTTCTAAGCCTAATGGTGTGCCTTCTTTAATTGCTGCACGTAACATATCGCCAGTAGAGATTTGTGGAATACCGTATTTGTCCATTAAAAACTGAGCTTGAGTACCTTTACCTGCACCCGGCGCGCCCAAAAGAATAATGCGCATATTATTGTCCCCTAGTATGGATATTTATTTTAAAGCCTGAATTCTTCCACAAGCGCCGCCGATACTCAAGTAACTTATACTAATTGATGAGTTGTTGATGCATTTACAGCGCATTAAAAAAGGGAACACACGTTCCCTTTTATTTAAAGTATATAATTTATACTTTTATTAACTAAATAAATAGTTAACTGATTACTTGCTTAGTTCTAGCATCAGTTTGTTTAAGCGAGTAACAAATCCGGTTGGATCTTTAAGTGTACCGCGCTCTGCAAGTAATGCTTGGTCTAATAAAACATGTGACCACTGTGCAAACTTATCTTCGTCTTGCTCGTCATTTAAATGCTTAACAAGTTGGTGATCTGGATTTAGCTCAAACACAGGTTTTGCTTCTGGTGCTGCTTGGCCCACAGACTCCATTAGCTTTTGCATTTGTGAGCTCATGTCGTTGTCGTCGCTTACAACACATGCTGGAGAATCTGTTAGACGGTGCGTAAAGCGCACTTCTTTAACGTCGTCACCGAGTGCTGTTTTAATGCGTTCAACAAGCCCAGCCATCTCTTTTTCAGACTCTTCTTGTGCTTTTTTAGTTTCTTCGTCGTCAAGCTTACCTAAATCTAGATCACCACGTGTGATTGACTGTAATTGCTTATCAGCAAATTCAGTTAAGTGGCTCATCATCCACTCGTCAACACGGTCACTTAGTAGTAATACTTCAATGCCTTTTTTGCGGAAAATCTCTAAATGAGGAGAATTTTTCGCAGAAGTAAATGTATCAGCTACTACATAGTAAATTTTGTCTTGGCCTTCGTTCATGCGCTCAACGTATTGCTCAAGCGACACATCTTGCGTTTCTGAATCAGTATGCGTAGACGAAAAGCGTAGTAGCTTACATACGGCTTCTTTATTTGCCGCATCTTCAGCTGGGCCTTCTTTCATTACTTGGCCAAACTCATTCCAAAATACTTGGTAATCGTCAGCTTTGTTTTTAGCCATACGCTCAAGCATTTTAATAATGCGCGATGTACACCCTTTACGAATAGCTTGCGTTACTTTGTTGTCTTGTAGAATTTCACGAGATACGTTTAGCGGTAAATCGTTTGAATCTAGTAAACCTTTTACAAAGCGAAGGTAGCTTGGCATAAACTGCTCAGCATCATCCATTACAAATACACGTTGTACGTAAAGCTTTAAGCCACTTTGACGTTCACGGTTCCATAAATCGAAAGGTGCTTTTTTAGGGATGTATAAAAGGCTGGTGTATTCCGTTTTACCTTCTACCTTATTATGCGCCCAACTAAGTGGATCTTCCCAGTCGTGGCTTACGTGCTTGTAAAACTCTTTGTATTCTTCATCAGAAAGCTCTGACTTATCACGCGTCCACAATGCAGTTGCACGGTTAATGCTTTCCCACTCACCTGGTACTGCTGGAATTTTTTCGCCGTCTTCGCCTTCAGACTCTGGTACTTCTGCTTTAAACATTTGTACAGGTGTTGAAATATGGTCTGAGTATTTAGTAACAATGCCACGTAAGCGGTAATCGTCAGCAAATTCTTTTTCTTCATCACGAAGATGTAAAATAATGTCGGTACCACGGCCTTCTTTTTCAATTTCTTGAAGTGTGTATTCGCCTTCACCTTGAGATTCCCACTCGTACGCCGTTGTTTCACCCGCTTTACGTGTACGAACAGTTACTAAATCGGCAACTATAAATGCTGAGTAAAAACCAACACCAAATTGGCCAATCAGCTGTGAATCTTTACTTTGATCCCCTGTTAAGTTTTTGAAAAACTCAGCAGTACCCGACTTTGCAATTGTACCCAATGAGCTAATTACTTCATCGCGTGTCATACCAATACCATTATCAGAAATGGTAATTGTATTTGCTTCTTTATTTGCGCTAATACGCACACGTAAATCAGCGTCACCTTGATAAAGATCGCCCTGAGATAGCGCTAAAAAGCGTAACTTGTCTGCTGCGTCTGATGAATTTGACACAAGCTCACGTAAAAAGATTTCTTTATTAGAATAAAGAGAGTGAATCATTAAGTTTAATAATTGTTTTACTTCTGTTTGAAAGCCTAATGTTTCTTTTTGTGCTGTAGTCATTTATATATCTCCAATTTGCAAAGTGTCTGCGTTATGCACTTAATATGGGGTGAGGTGTTAGAACTTCAAGGGAAAAATTTAAAAAAGGTAAAACGAAAACAAAGAACAGTAAAATTATTTAAAACGGATGCGGACAATTAATATGTATTTTTTCACCGCTTGTTGGGTGCTCAAAATATAAATCGCTGGCATGTAATTGTAAGCGCCCTGACATGTGTTCACTTTGCTCACTTTTATATAAATCACAGCCTAAAATAGGATGACCTATAAACTGGCTGTGTATTCTCAATTGATGGGTACGTCCAGTAACAGGCGTAAATTGCACTAAGGTTCTGCACGGGTGCTTTAGTCTCTCAAGCACTTTATATTCACTTATTGCTGTTTTACCTGTTGCTTGGCAAATTTTAACTCGCGGAAAGAGCAGCCTATCTTTTGCTATTGGCGCAGTTATTTGTCCCTCACTAACAGCCAAGCTACCCTCTAGCATCGCTACATAACGCTTTTGAATAGTGCGTGCCTGAAACTGTTTATTAAGATGCTTTGATGCTTCGGCGTTTAATCCAACAATCATAATGCCCGATGTACCCAAATCTAAACGATGCGGTAACTTAGCCTCAGAAAAAGCGGCTGTTAACCCTTTTTGGCCATTCACTAAACGATAATGCACTGAATCCCAATTAAGCGGATTTTTGCCCGACAAACTCAATAACCCACTGGGTTTATTGATCAGTAAAATATCGTCATCTTGATATAATATTTCAATAAACCCAGCGCATTTAGGCGCTACAAAATCATCAACAATAATATGTGGTTCTGAAGGTGTATCTAATATTGGGCTAGTCATTAAATTAATCAACACCTTTAGAGTGAAGCGCTTTCAAAGCTAAAACATGCTCACGTAAATCGTCTGCTACTACTTTGTCAGCTGCAATCGGGCCACCTACTGCAACCGACACCAAAGACCATTTTAATCGCGGTAATTGCCACTTAACTTTACGGCTAAACATACTCCCCCACAAGCCCCCTAAATGCACAGGGACAACGGGCACAGGAGAGCGTGCAATAATACGCTCTATTCCACGACGGAAAATATCGATTGAGCCGTCACTAGTCAGCTTCCCTTCGGGGAAAATACCAACAAGCTCGCCTTTTTCAAGCGCAGAAGCCACTTCATCAAACGCTTTTTTAAACGCCTCTGGGTTCGTTTTTTCACTATCAATGGGAATAGCTTTAGCCATTTTAAATAACCAATGTAGAGCTGGCGAATAATAAATAGGCGCAAATACCATAAACCGAATAGGCCTTGGTGACGCTGCCAAAATAAACATCCAATCAACAAAACTGACGTGGTTGCACACAATAACAGCGGCACCTTCCTTGGGAATGTTAGCTTCGCCTTTTGTTCTTACGCGGTACATACAAATGGCCAAAATATAAATAACAAAGCGTAAAAAGAATTCAGGTACTTTGGTATAAATATAAACAGAAATAAGTAAATTTAGCCCCGCAAGTAACAGCAATAGCTCTGAAATACTCCACTGAAAAACAGACAACGTGACAATACTTAAAACAGCACTGCCCACCATAAACAAGGCATTTAATACATTGTTAGCCGCTATAACTCGTGATCGACTCGCTTCTTCAGTCCGTTGTTGAATAAGCGCATATAGCGGTACAGTGTAAAAACCGGCGCCAATGCCTATGCCTGCCATCCATATGAAATGCCACACCATATCGCCTGTTTTTAATACCTGTGCGAGCATTAATAATTCAGTATGTTGAGGTGTATAGGTACTGATAGCGGGCTCTTGGCTCAGTAAATATAAAAACAAGGTAATTAAAATAGCACCAAAGGGCACAATGCCTAGCTCAATACGAGAGCGAGATAACTTTTCACACAGTAATGAACCAATAGCAATACTCAATGAAAATACAACCAGTGCACTGGTTACCACTAATTCATCGCCGCCCATTACGTGTTTTACATAATTTGGTAGGGACGTTAAAATGATGGCGCCAATTAACCAAAACCAACTGATCCCAAGCACTGACTTACCAACCGATTCTGTTTGCGAATTAAGTGCTGTAAATACGTTTTTTGTGGATGAAAATATATTATAGGTAAATTTTAAGTTCGGCTCGTTCGCCTCACTAACGGGTATAAAACGACTGCTTACATAACCCATAACAGCCAGCACTAATACCGCAATACTTATAGCCGTAGGACCTAGCGATTGAGTAATGTAGTAGGTGCCAAAAATTGTACCGATCAGTATTGCTACGAACGTGCCCGACTCAACCAAGGCATTCGCTTTTGTTAATTCGCTAGGTGCAACGTGCTGAGGTAAAATAGAGTATTTTAATGGCCCAAAAAACGTACTTTGCACACCCATTAAAAATACTGTGGCTAACATAAGCCACACGTATTGCGTTAAAATTGAGACAGCACCTACAATCATAATAGGAATTTCAAACAACTTTACGATTCTAATGAGCTTAGACTTTTCTGTTTTTTCTGCGAGCTGTCCTGCCATCCCTGAAAATAAAAAGAAAGGTAGAATAAATAGCCCCGCAGCAATATTAGAATAAAGTGCGCCATCTGCAAGCGTTGCAGCCTGAAATATCAATAGAATAAGCACTGATTGCTTATACACGTTATCGTTTATTGCTGAGAAAAACTGCGTAATAAAAAGCGGTAAAAAACGCTTACTACCCAGTAATGTACCTTGGTAGGGTTGATTATCTTTCATTGTATTCCTTACTAATTAGAGACATAGCCCCAAAATATATTATACCAATTCGTTTAATTAAATGATCTATTTTTAGGGCGGAAAAACGTGTTGATAGCTAGGCAAAAATTCGCTATTTAGTTGTTCTAAATGAGAACTTGTTAACGCAGGTAGCGACACGTTTAGCCCCGCAAAATGATTAAGTATTATTGCGGATTGGTATTAGACTGCTTCTAAGCTTACCTTAAAAACAAAAAGCCTACATAAGTTAATCATGTAGGCTTTTACAATATGTTTTCAAATAGTGACTTTAAGTTAGTCTTGAGTAACAGCGCGTCTGCCACTAAAGGCATGCATCAGCGTTCTACCATCAACCAAATCAAGCTCGCCCCCCACAGGAATACCGTGAGCAATACGCGAGGCATCTACTTTATATTTATGACAAAGCTGCGCAATATAATGAGCAGTAGTTTCACCTTCAACGGTAGGGTTAGTCGCTAAAATGACCTCATTAATACCGCCTTGAGCAAGTTTTTGCTCTAAAACGTCTAAGCCAATTTCTTTAGGGCCGATACCGTCAATTGGCGATAAATGACCCATTAAAACAAAATATAGCCCTAAGTACTGACCCGTTTGCTCAATAGCAAGCACGTCAGTAGGCGATTCAACAACACATAATATGCCGCTGTCTTGGCGCTTTGTACTTAAACAAATATCACATTGCGTTTGTTCGCAAAAGGTGCGACAAGACTGACAATGCCCTATGGCGGTCATTGCTTTAGTCAATGCATTGCCCAGCTGAGTGCCTCCCTTTCGGTCGCGCTCTAATAAATGAAAGGCAATACGTTGCGCTGACTTTGGACCAATACCCGGTTGACAGCGCAGTGCTTCTATAAGCTGATTTAAACTATCTGAAAGTTGCATTATTTACTTAAAACGGCATTTTCATACCTGGTGGTAATTGCATACCGCCAGTTACTTTACCCATACGCTCTTGTGTTTCTTCTGCAACACGGCGAACAGCATCGTTACATGCTGCTGCAAGTAAGTCTTCAATCATGTCTTTGTCGTCTTCCATAAGGCTTTCATCAAGCTGAACACGACGTACATTGTGGTTACCAAGCATGGTTACTTTAACTAAACCGGCACCGGCTTCGCCAACAACTTCTAATGTTGCGATTTCGTCTTGGGCTTTTTGCATGCGATCTTGCATTTGCTGCGCTTGCTTCATCATGTTGCCCATTCCACCTTTAAACATAACTTTCTCTCTTTCTTTTAATACATTAATTAACATGAACATAAGGGCGATTGTAAGTAATTACAATGCCTGAATACTGTTTTCGTCAATTTCGGCGCTAAATACTTGCTGAAATTGTACTATGTTTTCATCCGATGTGATCACATCGATTGCTTGTTGATGACGACCTGCATCAATTTTTTGCTGAATAAGATAAGGAGAGTCAATAACTCCCTTAGCAAAATTAATACTTAACGACACGTTATGCTCATAAATACTCGACAATGCGGCATCTAATCTTTGGCGAAGCATCGGTGTATCTAAATGCTTTTGTGATTCATCAACGTCTATATGTAAACTGTTGCCTTGCTTGGTAAATATTGAATGCAATGCAAATTGGCGCATACGACCACCCAGTCCCATACGTTTAATTAAATAAGCCCATTCATCTTGTTGATGTGCAAATCTAATTTCACTAATTGGGCTTTGAAAATCATCAGGGGCAGGAATACTTACTTCCTCTGGCACTATTTCAGGCGCTTTTTGAGGGTTTATTTGCTCAAGTAATTCTGGCGCAAGATTTTCAGTAATTGTTTGGTGCTTTGCTTTAAAATCTATTTTTTCAGGTTTGTCAAAACCTTGATTATTAGCCGGTGTTTGGCTCCCCGTTACTGGGAGCGGTGGCTTTTTTTCACTTTCACCTACTGTATCAGTAGCCCAAGGCGGGTTGTCTGACTGTGTAGGTACTGACTTATGGTTTTGTGATACAGCGCTATTTGGCCGCTCAGCTGACTGAGCCACTGTATTTTCATTTTTTGGCACTTCACCGACATTATGAGTACGGCTAGTAACAGTACTGTTAGATACGTTTGATGAACTAGCCTTTGCCGTATTTAAGTTTGTCCCAGAAAGCTTTCCTGAGCCTGATATATTACGATCACGCAATATGCGCGCAATAGCGGATTGCGCTTTTGCCTCGCGTTCAACTATCGAAGCATTTTCATCATGTTGTTGCTGGTTTTGCAAGTCTGATTGCGGGTCAAAACTATTTTTTTCAATACTTGTTGAGTGTTCCGGCAAATGATTTTGCTGATTAGCACTTATATCTTTTTGTGGATTAAACCCCTGATCAACAGCGCTACTCATCACATCATCAAACTGCGCGGCCAATGTTTGCTCTACATCACTGTGTTGCATGTAAGCTTCATCTTCACTTTGACGCTGTGTTTGAGCATCCGAAACAACATTGGTTTGCGGTAGCTCATTAGCTGAAGCCTGTTGCTTTGAAGCGTTTTCACTTTGTTGAACTGGTTGAACTACTGCAACTTGGGCTGGCTCATTATTACTTTGCACGACGTCATTATTTGATGTCTGAGCGGCAGCATTAGGTAAAGGCTCTATCTCAACGGTTCTAGGCTGTTCTGTATTGCTAACTGGCTTAGTATTATTTACTGGAGCACTGCTTTGGCTAGCTACGGTGTCTTGCGATGTTTTGTTTTTATTTAATATATCTCGCAGTGCATTTGCTCGGCCTTGTTTATTTTGGACGGGCTCTTCGTTGGCTGTGTGTACAACTTGTTGGGCATCTGTAGGCTTAAATGCTAATAATCTTAGCATAAGCATTTCAAAACCTAATCGAGGCTCTGGTGCCCATTGTAAATCTTTTTTACCGTTTAAAAGTAACTGGTAATAAATTTGTATTTGTTGCGGACTCGTATGCTGTGCAACGTGCGTTATGTAATCAGCGTTCGTCTCATCAAGCCCTGCTGCCTGTGGTACTAATTGAGTTAGTTGAGTTAAATGTGTTAACGCAATTAAATCATCAAGTAAGGCAATATAGTTTGGGTTTCTGCTCGCAACGTGTGCTATTTCGCTCATTAAAGCTGTGCCATCTTGGGCAAGTAGTGCAGCTAATAGGCTTTGGCTATAATGTGTATCCATCAAACCAAGCATTGTTTGTACTGCTTGATTATTAATATCACCATTTGTTTGTGCTATAGCTTGATCGGTTAAGCTCAGTGCGTCACGCATACTGCCGTCAGCGGCTTTTGCAATAATACTAAGTGCATCATTGTCATAGCTGAGCTGTTCTTGAGTAAGTACGTGCTCAAGCTGTGCTTTAATTTCACTTTGCGACAAGGCATTTAAGTTAAATTGTAAACAACGAGATAAAATAGTAACTGGTAACTTTTGCGGATCGGTGGTCGCTAATAAAAATTTCACATGCTCTGGTGGTTCTTCAAGCGTTTTTAAAAGCGCATTAAAACTGTGCTTTGAGAGCATGTGAACTTCATCGATTAGATATACTTTATAACGTCCACGCGTTGGCGCATATTGAACGTTATCGAGTATTTCGCGGGTGTCCTCTACTTTAGTTCGAGAAGCCGCATCTATTTCGAGTAAGTCAATATAGCGTCCAGCTTCTATATCTAAACAGCTGCTACATTGACCACACGGATTTGCAGATATACCTTCGTCGCAATTTAAGCTTTTAGCAAAAATACGCGCAATGGTCGTTTTACCCACACCGCGGGTTCCAGTGAATAAATAAGCGTGATGCAGTCTATTTTGTGTAAGCGCATTTACAAGCGCTTGCTTAACATGAGACTGCCCAACCAATTCATGAAAGGTTTGAGGACGCCATTTTCTCGCTAGAACCTGATAACTCATCGATTACTCGCCTTCGAATTCAACCAATTTTAGGATTTTAATACCCATTTTCTTGATGCGCTGCTCGCCACCTAGTTCTGGTAATGACACAACAAATGCTGCATCTGTAGCTTCGCCACCTAGTTTATGAACTAATTTAGCGGTGGCTTCAATTGTACCGCCAGTAGCTAATAAATCATCCACTAACAATACTTTATCGCCAGGTACAATTGCATCTACATGCAGCTCTAATGTATCTTCACCGTATTCTAGCAAGTAATCTTGACGAATAACTTCGCGTGGCAACTTACCTGGTTTACGTACTGGAATAAAGGGAATGCCTAACGCGTAAGATAACGGCGCACCAAAAATAAAGCCACGCGATTCTGTGCCAATTATTTTAGTAAAACCTTGATCTTTATATTCAGCGATAAAAGCGTCAATTGTGGCTTTAAAGGCTTCTGGATTTGCCATTAAAGTAGTTACATCGCGAAACATAATGCCCGCTTTTGGATAATCAGCAATTGTAGTGATGCTGTTTTTGATAATTGCTGGTGTTACTTGAGTCATAATTTTAACTGCTCAATTATTTATATTACAAAGCAGGTGATTATAACCTTAACTGACCTTTAAATGCGAGTTTGACGTTATTATAGTTTAAGCGGGGTAATTAAAAATAAAGAGGTTCAAGGCTGAAGTAAACAACAGCCTTAATAAACGCTATGCATTTTAGGTTAAGCTAGTGATCCAACCTAAAATTGCATTTAAACAACCAATTCCTGCAAATATAGCTAAAAATGCAAGAAAGTAAGTAGCGTTGAACGGATCTTTAAAGTCTTTATCATCTGACATTGGTACAACCTTTTATTAAGCACGGCAAATAAGGCTGTCATAATAGACGATGTAAAATTATCAATAAAGACCTTAATCTTGATTTTTTGTCACAATGACACCGCGTTCAACCATTGCATCAAGGGTAACCAACGCACCTTGAGCAATTTGCTCTGCATTAAATTGTGGAGCGTGAGCTAATACCTGTTGGCAAACGTTGTCAAATGTCGCACCTTCACTTACCTCTATGATTGACAATAGCAAAGCTGTCATCGCATTTGTTGCTAAAAACTGCACATCATCATTTTCGTCTCTATATACAACAAAGTAATTAGGCTGAGTTGATGGCTCTTTAGGTATAAACTCTGTGCTGATATTTTGAACCGGAAATTGATAACTTAAATTTCTTGCAGCGTTAGATAAATACAAAGCAGAACTAGTGAGTGCTGTTGTTTGTAATTTTTGCGCTTGCTCATCTTCATGTGCAATCGATACATCTAGCTCTACCCATTCGTAATGAGCAAGCTCTAGCATAAACACGGGGTCGTGTTTTTTCATTTTATAATCACTTGATAAGTAATTAATAAACTCCCCTGCTATATCTAAAAAGTACGGCGAATGACAATCATATTCGCTAAAGAACTGACGTACGAGGGAATGCCATTGTTTGTCTGTGTATAAGGTTTTTAACACCGGAAAACCTGATGATACAAAACCTTCAATATTATTAAAAAATAGATCGCGATAAATGGCCATACGTCTATCTTCAATACCGCTGGGCCGTTTATTTTTTTTAGGCTCGCGAATATGCGCCATAAATTCGTTTTGTATTTCAATAAAGCTCATCACTAGGCACTCTTTTAATGTTTATAAAGGCTTATATTAAGCTCGTTGTTTTGAAACACTTGAATTAAGGTATTTAGCTTGCAGCCCATGAATTATATCCAACTCTTTGGTTAGCACATTCATAGTAGGGATATTAAAGTCACGCTCAAGCAAAGTTGGAAACACACCATGTACTTCGTACGCCTTATCAAGTAGCTTCCACACAGGATCAATGACATCTGCGCCATGTGTATCAACTATTAAGTCATCAGCCTCATTGTAGTGCCCTGCAACGTGTCCATAAGCAATACGCTCAGAAGGTAACCCTGTTAAAAATGCTTGCGCGTTATAGCCATGATTTATCGAATTAACGTAAATGTTATTCACATCGAGTAAAAGCTTACAGTCAGCTTGCTCTAAAATAGTATTCGTAAATTCAAGCTCTGATAATTGCTGCCCAGGAGCACCATAATAAGAAACATTTTCTATCGCAATTTGTTGCTCAAGTATATCTTGAACTTGCTTAATACGTGGTACAACGTGTGCTATCGCATCTTGAGTAAACGGAATTGGCATTAAGTCATACATATGGCCCGCGCCAGAGCAGTAACTTAAGTGCTCACTAAAAAATTTTATATTGTGTTCTTTAAAAAAAACTTTTAAAGATTTAACAAATTCAACATCCAGTGGCTCGGGCGAGCCGATAGAAAGTGACAATCCATGGCACACAAAATTATTTGCATCTGTTAATGTTTTAAACTGTTTCTTAAAGCGCCCACCTAATTTTAGCCAATTCTCTGGTGCAACTTCTAAAAAATCTACTTGATTAGGTACGTGTTCAAGCAGTTCATTAAGCATTTCTCGTCGGAGGCCAAGACCAACCATTCCGAAATCTATACTTTTAGTTTGTGTCATAACTACCTCTAACTTAACAAAAAAGGGCCTTAAGGCCCTTTTAGCATACCTTATTTAAAATAAGATATTAACGGCCACCACATTTACCTTCGCCGCACTTACCTTCTTTTTTACCTTTTGCGTCGCCGCCACATTTACCTTCGCCGCACTTGCCTTCTTTTTTACCTTTTGCATCGCCGCCACATTTACCTTCGCCGCACTTGCCTTCTTTTTTACCTTTGGCATCGCCGCCACATTTGCCTTCGCCGCACTTGCCTTCTTTTTTGCCTTTAGCATCGCCGCCACATTTGCCTTCGCCGCACTTGCCTTCTTTTTTACCTTTGGCATCGCCGCCACATTTACCTTCACCACATTTACCTTCAGCAGCATCTAGTTGATAACCTGTCACTAACTGTTGAAACTCAAATGGGTTAGCTTGTACATCAGCAGATACAAAACTTGCAGAGCCAACAACTACTGCACCTAAAGTTAACGCGATTGTATTTTTTCTAACTGTATTCATTTTATGACTCTCTTTAATCAAGGATTGTAAATCTCAGCAATATAAATGTATTTTTAAATTGCTTGTATGCTTAAGTAGACCCGCACAAAAATAAAAACTTTCAATTATTTTCATAATATTTGCTTTTGCACTTACTTCATTAAATATGGTCGGTAATTACAGATTTATCAATGTAAGATTTACAGGTAAACTATGCGTCCTGTTTTTCTCAGAAATAATCACCTTATGAAACTTGTTTTAGCGCCTATGGAAGGTGTTGTCGATTTTAAAATGCGTCAATTACTCACCGACATCGGTGGGTTCGATTTATGCGTTACCGAGTTTGTAAGAGTGGTTGAAACATGCTTACCTGACAAAGTTTTTCATCGATTTTGCCCTGAACTACATAATAATGGATTTACACGAGCAGGTACTCCTGTGCGTGTTCAATTACTCGGTCAAGAAGCGAACCCTTTAGCAGAAAATGCGATTAGAGCTATAGCATTAGGTTCTCACGGTGTTGATCTTAATTTTGGCTGTCCAGCAAAAACGGTTAACCGTAGTCGAGGCGGGGCTGTGCTGCTTAAAGATCCTGACCACATGTATACGATTATTAAAGCAGTCCGAGACGCTGTAGATGATCAGCATGAAGTTAGTGCAAAAATCCGCTTAGGATTTGATGATGATAGTAACAGCCAAGAAATTGTAGATGCGGTTGTCAGTGCTGGAGCAAATAGCATTGCAATACATGCTCGCACCAAACGTGATGGCTATAATCCGCCTGCTTATTGGGAAAAAATTCCACCAATAATAAAAGATAAAAATATTGCCGTTGTTGCCAATGGTGAAATTTGGCAAGTAGAAGACGCAATGCTTTGCCAAAAACGAAGTGGATGTACTAATTTAATGCTTGGTCGTGGCGCCCTTTCGCACCCTGATTTAGCAAAAAAAATTAAAGCTCATGTAAATAATGAACAATATGATGGACTTGAGTGGGAGCATATTATTTATCACTTAATCCACTCTGCTATCCATCAAGACCCTGCAAAGGATGAAAAATATTTTGCGTCACGTACTAAACAATGGCTTGGTTACCTAAAACGCCAATACCCACAAGCTATCGATTTATTTGATGAAATCAGACGTTTAAAAAGTAAAGAAGATGTGGCAAGCGTATTAAATAAATACGCCAAAGCACCGCAACTTGATTCAAATCATAACAGCTAACTTAAAGCCTATAGATAATATCAGTATAACGTAAAGCCAATTTAATAAGGTTGTACTGATAATGCATCATCAACAAAGACTGAACGATGAAATAGCGCAAGTTAAATTAAATATATTAACTATGCTTTCTAAATCAGCCTACCCTGCACATCACCATTTAATACAAATTTTAGATAATAAAGCCAACAATGAATGGTTAGACTGTGCGGCAGAAAAGTTAGGTCCGGAGTATGCTATTTTAATTAGTCGCATGACTGAATTAGAAGCTGCCGTTAGCCAAATAGAGATTGGCCAATATGGTTACTGTTGTGACTGCGAAGAAAAAATATCAGCAAAGTTACTTGAGCAAGACCCTGCAACTCAACGATGTATAAAGTGCGCACCATAAGCGCACTTTCACATCATTACATCATTTGCTTTATAAAACTAAATGATTGCCCAGGGTAGAGAATTATATCTTCAACTAAATACTGAGCCTCTTCTGGACTCATTTTTAGGCGCTTTACAAGGTTCACCTTTGCTTGAGGCAAAGTCCACGCATGATAGTGAATACCTATATCTGATTCCATCATCGCAAGCATCAATGTTTTATCTTTATCAGACATGTCCATATTGCTCGCCATTGCAGGTAAGTCTTGATAGTTAGCCTGCCAATCCAAGCCTTCTATTAATTTTTCATCAGATAAATACTTAACTAAAAACGATTTCTGGTGAGAAGTTGGCTGTTTACTGTCGAATGCAACACGATCTAATACTTTTATTTTTTCATTTAAAAGAGTAACCCATTCTAATGGTGAATGTACTTCGCCACTAAAGTAATTAAGTTTGCTCTGATACCACTGGGTTCCATTTGGCAGGCCTCTTAGACCAACACTCCCCCTGGGCCTGTAACTAGCTAAATAATCGCTAAAAGCTCTTATATGGCTCTTAAGCGCTGGTTGAACGTCGTTAGTGCCTATCGCACTCAATACATAACTTTGTAACAATGCAAGTTCAACTTTATTCAGTTTTAAATTGCTTTGTTTAGCACTGTCTAACGTTTCTTGGGTTAACTTAAGCCAGGTAATAACATTATCCGGTGTGTTTTTTGTGCCTTCAAAAGCAAGCATGTTCTTTAATACATCTACTTGAGCCGGCCAATTAAAATAGCGCTCAGGAAAACGCTCTGCAATAACCAAGTAATTTACTTGCGCTATTTGATTGAGATTAAGCTCCATGCCCATTAAGTTCTGATAAATAGTATGGCGTTTAGCTAAATATGCATCAGAAAAGACCAATTGCTCTTTAGTAATTTTATCTGTTTTATTAGCGCCTGATAGTACAAGCGCCATGTTTAAAGTTTTTAAACCGACTTGTGCATCTTCAAATGACTCGTAAGGTTGAGGCTGCTTTGAACATGCGACTAAAAATAGACACAGTAGTAATGAAAAAGAGAGCTTTTTATACATAGTAATTCCAATAAAAAAAGCCCCAGAGGGGCTTTTTAAAAGTTGCTTTAGCTAATAAAAATTAAATTTTAACACCGTTGCGAGCGGCTTTATCTTTAATGTATGTAGCCCAACCCTTTGCAAACTTGCGAGTGCGTGGGTCATCCATGGCTTTAGTAATAGCAGCATGAGCTTGCTTGTACTTGCCTTGGTAATAATATGCTTCAGCTAAATCTGAGTAAATAGTGCCCTTTTTATCAGAGCCTAGCTCTAATGCTTTGTTCAAACGAACAACAGCAGCACTAAATTTTTCAGACTGTAAAAGTAATGAACCTGCTTTGCGGTAAAGCTCAGCGTCTTCATCAAATTTAGCAGCTTCTTCATAATACTTAGCAGCTTTAACGAGATCTTTAGAACGATGGTAATTACTAGCAATCGCGCTAACGTTTTGCTTAGTACGTTTAACATTCTTTTCTTTAATAGCCTTCTCAAGCGTAACAGCCGCTTTAAAAGGAATTTCATTTAAAGAATAGAAGTTAGACAATACTTTGTAATCGACTTCAGCTTCAAAAAAACCTTGGTTGAATGCTACTTCCATGGTCGAAAGACCTTTTTTGTAGTTTTCAGTTTGTAGGTAATATTTACCTAAACTAACCCAAGCTTTTTTATCATCAGGCCAAACACGAACAATTTCTTCACCAACTTTGACCATATTATTATAGTCTTTAAGCTCGAAATAAGAGCCTAACTTTAATTGGTAAGGAGCTTTGTTCGGCTCCTTTTGAAGCGAAATTGCTTTGTCTGCTGGACCGAAAACATCACGAAATTGTTTCAACTCGTAGTTAGCTTGCGCAATACGTGTGTAAACTTTCGGATCTTCATCGCCCGTAAAATCAATCCATGCTAAATATGCTTTTTTAGCTTCTTGATACTTTTGAGTACCAATAAGTAAATCGCCTAATAACTTAAGGGATTGTTCCTGATCAGCAAAGTTTAAAACATCTGGCGCAACCGCCTGCTTAGTATATTTAATCGCTTCATCATACTTTTCTACCTGCGCGTACATGCTACCTAAGTAACGATTTACAGTCGCCTTATCAAAGTCATTAGATGGATCAATATCTTTTAGCAGAACAATTGCTTCTTCAACTTTTTCTTCACCGTACAAATCAAACGCTTTAATTACCTTTTTACCAGTACGCTCGCCCATGATTTTAGTTTTTGCTTTCTTACGCTCTTCAATCTTTGCGTAGTCTGGCGCCGCTAAAACAGATGCTGTTAATGTAGCACCTGACACAGACATAAGAATCGCAAGAGCAGTTACTTTAGAAAAATTTCTCATTACTCGCCTCCTTAATTGCCTTGGTTAAGTTTAAAGTCTAATTGAACTTGTAAACCCGGTTGTATTTGAGGTTTTCCGTCAATGATCTTAGGACGGTACTTCCACTTACGCAATGCGCGCTTAGCTTCACGGTCAAAGATACGTTTTGGATCGGCGTCAATTACTTCAACGTCAGTCACTCCACCTAACTCATCAATTGTGAACGAAAGTTGAACCCAACCTTCTTTACCATCACGTGCAGCTTGCGTTGGATATTTTGGTTCTATACGAACGATAGGTGTCGCATCACCATCACGTCCAAATGCACCAGGACCACTTAGTCCACCTGCCGAACTACCAACATCAATGCTTCCCATATTAAATGACATAGCACCAGGTGTTGGACTGTTATTTTCCGGCTGTGGCGGCTGCGGTTTAGGCGGCTGCTTTGGTGGCGGAGGAGGCGGAGGCGGTACACGCTTCCTCTCCTGCACCTTAGATTCAGGCGGATTCGTCATTATTTCGACTATGATCTGCTCTTTTTGTTCCGTATTACGGTCAGCCCCACCAGAGATGAGGAAAGCCATGAAGTAGAACAAGCCGAAAGTAACTGCCCCACCTGCAATCAGTGAAAACAGAAAACGAATCATTACTGATCTCCAGCTATTGAAATTCTCAGGTTATCACCCGTCGCTTTAATCTGGTCCATAACTTTAACCACTACGCCATGTTTTGCTTCTTTATCAGCTTGCAAAATCACAACTTCAGTAGGTTGTTCTGCTAATAAACTTTCGATTTTTGCTGAAATACGTTCAACATCAACCTGCTGTTTATCAATCCAGATTTCGCCGTTACTACGGATAGCAATAAAAATGTTAGCATTTTTTTGCTTAGTAGCTTGGGCAGCTTTTGGTTTATTGACCTCGATACCAGCCTCTTTAACGAACGATGTAGTTACGATAAAGAAAATAAGCATGATAAATACGATGTCAAGCATTGGCGTCATATCAACCGCTGCTTCTTCTTCTTCACGAAAACGTTGTTTACGTGCCATATTTAATTCTCTCTCTAGTGATGAGGCATACTATCAATAAGTTTGGCTTTCACCATTTTAGCTTTTGTCTCAAGACGTGAGCTAAAAAATACTCCAGATAGTGCCGCAACCATTCCAGCCATTGTCGGGATTGTTGCCATTGAAATACCTGATGCCATTAATCTTGCGTTACCTGTACCCTGGTTGGCCATGGTTTCGAAAACCGAGATCATACCAGTAACAGTACCAAGTAAGCCTATTAAAGGACAAACAGCTACTAATGTCTTAATCAACAACATACGCTGATCTAATTTTTCAGACGCTTCAGAAATCCATGCTTCACGGATTCTGTGTGCGTACCAAGACGTAGTGTCTTGGCGGGCATCCCACTTTGCTACAATTTCTTTCGCTGTGCGAGGAAACTCTGCAAGTAAGAACCAATAGCGCTCAATCATTAAAACCCACATCAGAAAGAGTGCTATCGCGACCACGTATAAAACCTGGCCGCCTGTGCCAACAAAATCCCTGATAGATTCCCATATCTCCATCAGGACTAGCATTAGGCTTTCTCCTTCTCCGCGTGAGTAGCAACGATACCCGCGCTTTGCTCATCAAGGATGTGTAATACCGACTTACTACGACCAGCTACTAGAGCATGAAGTAGAATTAGTGGTAATGCAGCAATTAGACCTAGCGCTGTAGTTACAAGTGCTAGAGAGATGTTACCTGCCATGATCTTCGGATCACCCGTACCGAACAATGTGATTGTTTGGAACGTTAAGATCATACCGATTACAGTACCTAGTAGACCTAGTAATGGTGCGATTGCAGCAAGAATCTTGATTATATTGATACCAGCTTCGATGCGTGGCGTTTCACGTAGAATCGCTTCATCAAGTTTAAGCTCAAGGTTTTCAACATCTTGGTTCTTGTTGTCATGGTACACTTTGAGAATACGACCCAGTGGGTTATTTGTATTCGGTGTAGCAACATTTTTAAGTTGGCTCTTAATCTTACTAGTAGTAAGCGTAAGGTCAACAAAGCGAATTAGAGTAATTAGCATA
This sequence comes from Pseudoalteromonas sp. 20-92, assembly GCF_030847595.1. Classification (NCBI taxonomy): domain Bacteria; kingdom Pseudomonadati; phylum Pseudomonadota; class Gammaproteobacteria; order Alteromonadales; family Pseudoalteromonadaceae; genus Pseudoalteromonas; species Pseudoalteromonas sp. 20-92. Next base: position 63,297 of record NZ_JANJGQ010000008.1, on the reverse strand, counting down.
CCTAGGCCTAGTAAGGCTGTGATGATATAACCAACTACGCCACCTTGATGGAAGTATTCCATAAGGGTCGCTTTTTGAGTATTAATACGTAAGATAGCACCACGAGTCGGGTCAATATAAACACCAGCGTAGTTATCTGGAGATGTATTTTCAAGCGCTGTGATACCGTCTAAAATGTAACCATCTGGTTGCTTACCTAGAGGCTGGATAGACTTAGTCTCTGGTGAATAAATTAAGTAACCATCGTCTGTAACTAAGTTAAAGTTACCGATACGCGTTACTTTCTTCATTGACGGGTTACCATCAAGGCCAGCAACTTCAGTTTCGAATGTTGAAACTTTAGCTGATTCAGTCATTTCTGTTTGTAGTGAAATCCAAAGTTCTTCTAATTCACGAACAGTTGGAAGTTCTTTAGCAGCAGCTAATGAACGTAATATTTCAGCACGACCTGGCTTTTCAGCACTAACAAGTGATGCTTCGATCGAACCGATAGCGTCTTGAGCTGCACGACGTACAACACCAAACATTTCACCTAAAGTACCTTGTGCGCTTTGAAGAGCTTGCTCTTTCTCTGCTAAAGTATTTTCATTTTGTGCATATTGCTTAGCTAAACTAACGCCACGTGCTTTTTCAGAAGCAAGTTGGCTTTTAGCTTTGTTAAGTAATGATTGCTTGTCAGCACGTTCAGATAAGAACTCTTGCTCACGTTGCTTATTAATTTTACCTTCAGAGATACGCTCTTGCTTTACTTGCTCAAGGATTTTATCTAGAGCTCCAGTATTTGCATGTGCATTAAGCGCGGTACCTGCAGAAACAGTTAGTACTGCTGCAACAGCAAAACCTTTAAATAGTTTCTTCATTATTGATTACTCCGCGCCAAAGATAGGTAGTTTAACAAGTTCTAATGTCGCTTGCTTACGCGCCATACGAATAACTTCTTTAACAGGTTTTAGGTATTCTTCACCTAATTCTTTCCACTGTTTAGTGTTGTTATCCCACACCCAAGCATGTTTCAAGTCAAAAGATTGAGCAACGTAAGTTATACGACCTAATTGACCGATATCAACGTTAATGCTCTTACCATCAACTTCTAATGTACCTTGTGAAGCAGATACAAGTGAACTGTATGCTGTTTCAATAGTGTAAGCTTCAAGTACTTGACGGAATTTTTCAGACGTCGTTACAGACGCAGAAACCATGATTTCACGTAGTCTTTCAACACGTCCTAAACGCGTTTCAAGATTAAATGGAACGTCCGCTTTGATGAATTGCTCAAGCGTATCGATCATGCGATACATCAAAGGCACAACGTTTTGTTTAGTGTTATCAATAGTAGCGATTTGACGATCAAACGATTCAATAGACGCATTTTGGCTATCAACCAAGCGTGATACATGATCGTTATACACTTTCATAAGTTCAGTCTCATCAACGATGCTACGGTACTCAGCGATTAGCTCTTGAGTTTGACCATATACATTGTCAATTTTAGTTTGAGACTTAACAGCAGCCTTTTGAATTTGTTGACCTGCTTTTTGCACGTCATTCAAAGGATCTGCAATCACATTGCTGCTTGCAAATGCAAATGCGCCAACCAACGCAGTTGCTACAAGACTCTTTCTGATTTTAACAGACATAGTTCCCAACCAATTAAGTAATGTTACTTTTATAATTTAATTATCAACCCATAAGGAAGACAACCCTGATATCTTTTAATAGATATCAACCTTCCAATAATGCTAAATGCAATAAGCGCTGTCAACTTGATGTTTGCTTATCTCAGTAAATAAATAGCCAGTTCAAAGCTTACACTAAAGAACTGCATACCAAATGTTAACAATATTGTAACCAGTCTTATTCTTAATATTTCTATCAAAGCCTTTTAAGGGGTATGTTTATTGGGTGTCGCCCTTATAAAAACAACAAAAATGCAACATTCAATTGAAAATGAATTCGCCCTGAAAAAAAACAAAAAAAAATATACTTATTTCTTATATAAGTTTTTTTTTGGCCAACTTCATGCCTTTTTAACTGGTTTTAAACGCTTCATCTGAAAAAACAAACCGTTTATCGCACAAGAAAACATCACAAAATGCCTTTATATTGAATTAATATTCACTTCGAATATCGTATATTGATATTTCCATTACCCAATATTAATGGAGAGTAAAGTGGTTGGTTACGAACCAAATGATGCACAGTGTGCAATTAGTTATTAATTTATTACTCTCAGAAGTTGTCCAAATATTTGAATTTATCTTTTGCTGGGCATGTATTAGAGATGGCTAATTTTAGGAACAAGCTTTCAATGAAATACCATACTCCAATCTGAGCAGCTTGAAGTTGTTACTACAATCAACGTTAGTCACCTATCTTGAATATGATCTATTTAATTCAATTACAATTTTTATGGTAGGCTCTGTGAAAACTATATCATTTCACCTCGTTACATAGCTCGCTACTATGCTTTAAAGGTAGTCTTATAATAACTAAAAGCAGTTGAAGTTTAATTTTTTAATTTTAATACCGTAGCTCAATCACACACAGCAATGCTTACTGTAGTGCCGTTATGCTAATAAAGGCGATAACAATGCATAAATGCCAAATACATTTTATTCAAAGGGTCTTGCTAGAGGTAATTGACTCTTTGCTGTATGCTTAGATAAGGGCTGAAAGTAGCAAATGAAGCTTTACTTGTTCGATTTATGATAAAAGTCTGCTTAGAAATGGGGTCAATTTAACGCCAAGAAAATTGCATAATAGCAATTCGCTTAATTAAGTGATCTATTCTGATATAAGAAAATCGTGTCGACAAAAAGAATAAACTTCAAATAGGTTAAATGGTTATTTTATTCGTTGAATTGATAAAGTGCTTATGTAGATCGATATGACTATAAGGAATGTAAGGCTTTAGCCGCTAACGAGAGCATTAGATAAAAAATCGTGTCGCAAAAAAATCTCTAAGAATAAAATTTAGCTCAGAAAAATAATAAACTTTAATAGCAAAAAGATAATCCTGTCATTTAATACACGTGGTATTTAATACACGTGGTATTTCGCTTGACGACTTGATCAACCAAATGCTCAAAGAATATTGCTAATTGAACAATAAAGATGCATTTAGCAAATGTCAGCGCTTTAAAATTAATTAATTTAAGTATGAGTGTAATAATTGATAGCTTTATAGGAGATAGTGAGGAAGATTTAATAGTATTAACAAAGGAATTATGGTGAAACAGATAACTGTTTCACCACGTTGAACGAAGGTTCACATAATAAATTATGCTGCTTCTACGTTCTCAGCTTCAGGGCCTTTTTGACCTTGCTTGATGCTGAATGTCACTGCTTGACCTTCGCTAAGAGTGCGAAAACCAGAACCAGTGATTGCGCTGAAATGTACAAACACGTCAGGACCATTTTCTTGTTCAATGAAACCAAAGCCTTTAGCTTCGTTGAAAAACTTTACTTTACCAGTAACCGACATACTAAATTTTCCTGTAAGTCAATAATTAAAATTCAGCCATATTATTATGGCAATATCCTCCCCGAGTCAATGCCCACAAAATGGAGGTATAGTACAGGAAGAAGTAATAACCTAACCGGTAACCTTAAACGCAGCACAATATCCGTAAATTCAATACGCAAAAACTCAAAGCAAGTTAAGATTAACACATTATTTTTTATTTCGCTCTATTAATTAGACATTATTTATTAAAAATATATTTTTTTATTAAATAATGTCTAAACGGCTAATTTTAATACAAAAAAATACTATTGGGTTACTCTTTTTAGAATCAGTCGCGTATTTTAAATGCGAAATATTTGATCAAAACAAAAATTGTACAATGATCAGCGCAAGTAAAAATCACATAATAATTTATAAAGTTTAAGCTGATTTACTGAATGATTAACTCACTTCCCATTCAATCATGTCTTCGGCTTTAATGGGAACAACTTGCGAATCACCTAGCGAATAGCTAGCGGGAACTCTCCAAGGATTTCTTTGTAGTGTTATTGTATCTTGATTACGCATAACACCATAAAAATCAGGACCAAAGTGACTAGCAAAACCTTCTAATTTATCCAGTGCACCAGCTTCTTCAAATGCCTCGGCGTATAATTCAATCGCAGCATGAGCTGTGTATGCCCCAGCACAACCGCAAGCAGCTTCTTTTTTGTCTTTATAATGCGGAGCCGAATCAGTTCCTAAAAAGAATTTTTTATTGCCACTTATTGCTGCAGCCATTAATGCTTGTTGGTGTGTATTACGTTTTAATATTGGTAAACAGTAATAATGGGGACGTATCCCCCCTGCTAACATATGATTACGATTATAAAGTAAATGATGAGCTGTAATAGTAGCCGCTACATTATCCGGTGCATTTACTACGAACTCTACCGCATCTTTCGTTGTAATATGCTCTAGTACAATTTTAAGTTCAGGGAAATCGCTAACAACATCACCTAAAATTGTATCTAAAAATACCTTTTCTCGATCAAAAATATCTATCGACGAATCAGTAACTTCACCGTGAACCAATAAAAGCATCCCCACTTCTTGCATTGCTTTTAGTACTGAGTAAATATTTTTAACGGAAGTCACACCGGAGTCAGAATTTGTTGTAGCGCCTGCTGGGTAAAGTTTAGCCGCAACTATTTTACCTGTTTCTTTAGCTTTTTTAATTTCTTCAGGTGTTGTTTTATCAGTAAGATACAAAACCATTAATGGCTCAAAATCACCTTGAGGACCTGCCGCCATAATACGTGCACGGTATTCAAGTGCTGTATCAGTACATGTTGCCGGAGGAACCAAGTTAGGCATAATAATCGCACGACCCATATAACGACTAATATCGCGAACGGTATCTTTTAGCTGATCGCCATCACGTAAGTGTACATGCCAGTCATCTGGTCGAGTTATAGTGAGTGTTGTGATTGCATCTTTAGTTTTACTAATCATTTTTTTATTCCACGGCTGAATTTATCCGATCATAGGCATAGGAGGTTTTCGAGTAAAGACCTTATTAAAAATAATGGACTCAGCTCTACTATTAAATAAAACTTTACAGCTCATAAAAAGCATTCATCGTTTTATTTTGTAGAAAGATAAAGTTTACGTTAACTTAGTTGCTGTGTTTATAAATATAAAGAATAAAATTAGCTGCCTATGTCGAACAAAGTCGATACCAATGAAGCTCTGGAAATAAAAACTGAACAGCTTAGTATCATTAATCAGTTTTCATCTAGTTTATTACAGCTTGATACTCTAGAAGAGTTACTAGAATACGTAACAACTCAAGTCGTTAATAGACTTGGCTTTGTTGATTGTGTTATCTACCTTGCCGATGACTCAGCTTCTATATTAAACCAAGTTGCATCTATGGGGATCCCCCATCAACGCTACAAATATAGAGCGCAACGAAAGGTAATACAGTTTAGTGAGGGAATTTCGGGCTTTGTTGCACGCACCGGTGAAGCAGTGATGCTTGGTGATGTAAGTACTGATAGCCGCTATATAGCAGATGAACGCCCTGCTCAGTCAGAATTATGTGTTCCTCTTATATATAAAGAGCAAATTTTAGGGGTAATTGATTGTGAACATCCCATTAAGAACTATTTTACTAATGCCCACCTTGAAATACTCACCACTGTCGCACATTTACTTAGTGCCAAAATAAACCAAGTTAATACTGTCAATAATTTACAACAAACTGTTGAGCAATTAAATAATGCGCAAAAACTTGAAAATAGTCTTTTGCAAATAGCTAACTTAACTTATAAAGCCAGTGACCTAGATACTTTTTTTGAATCTCTTCACGCTATAATTAATAGCTTGTTACGTGCAGATAATTTTTTTATTGCACTTTACGATAAACAAGTAGATATACTCGACATTGTCTACATTGTTGAAGAGGGTATTCAAACAAGCACCCATCAAAAATTTTCAAAAGAGCAACTTAAAGACACTGCCTCATATTATTTACTACAAAAAGATCAGCCATTACTTTTTACAAAAAAAGATTACAAACAACAAATAGCAGATGGCCACTTCAAAATGATAGGCCGACAATCCGAGTCTTGGTTGGGCGTACCATTTAAAGCAAATGAACGTATCAGTGGTGTTATTGTTGTTCAAAGTTATGATAAGTCTTTACATTACAGTGAGCATGACAGCTCATTATTAACGTATGTGAGCCGTCAAATTAGCATGGCAATAGATAGGCAACTTGCTCGCCAGGAGCTTGAACACCGTGCTTTACACGATGAATTGACTGGACTAGCTAATCGTTCACTATTAATAGAACGTGCGAAGCTCGCTATATTAAGACTAACACGTGCCAAAAAAGGCACCAGCCATGCGTTGTTATATTTAGATTTTGACCGATTTAAGAGTATTAATGATTCTCTAGGCCATGAAGTTGGTGACCACTTCTTAATTCGAATATGTGACTTAATTAAAGCCACCGTTCGTAATACCGATACCTTTGCCCGTTTAGGTGGCGATGAGTTTGCTATTTTCATGGAAAATATTACGCATCGAAACCAAGTCAACGAAGCGCTTAAACGGATTCAAACTGTACTTTCAAAACCAATCGATGTTGATGGTCATTTATTACAAGCTTCAACCAGTATCGGTATTGCATATAGTGATAATATAAATGATAAAGCTTATATATTACTTCAACAAGCTGACGCCGCTATGTACGAGGCTAAATCGACAGGTCGTGGGCAAGTTAAGTTTTTTAATAATACCATGCGTAAAAAGCTTAAGACTCATGCTGATATCGAAAACGATTTGCAACACGGTATTGAGCACAACGAATTTGAACTCTATTTTCAACCAATTTTTACCATCGCTGAAAGTGAAGTCATTGGTTTTGAAGCCTTAGTTCGTTGGCATCACCCTAAAAAAGGCTTTGTTTCACCGAATGACTTTATTCCTATTGCTGAAACCACTGGGCAGATTATAAACCTTGATTTGCACTTGCTCGATTTAGCTGCCCAACAAATTTCAGACTGGCACCAGCAAGGTCATCGATTCTTAAAAATTACAGTTAATGTATCATCTCGGCATTTTGCTAGTCTTGATTTTGTTGCGCAAATTCATGCTATTTACAACAAATATCAATTGCCTTTGGGTTCTTTATGCCTAGAAATTACAGAATCAGGTTTAATAGAGAATTTAGATCTAGCAACGCAAATTATAGAAGGCCTATCCCCTCTAAAAGTTAAGCTCTGTTTAGATGATTTTGGCACTGGATACTCTGCATTAGGCTATTTACATCAACTTCCGATTCATGTTTTAAAAATTGATAAGAGTTTTATTGACCACCTTCAAGATTCAACTAACCCGTTGGTTGAGGCTATTTTATCTCTGGCGCAATCATTAAAATTTGCTGTCGTAGCTGAAGGGATAGAGACTGTAGAACAACTAACTATATTACAATCGACGCAATGCGATTTTGGGCAAGGATTTTTAAAATCAAAACCTGTCAGCGCAAACGAAGCCATATTATTAATAAATAACCCCCTATAATATAGCCGATTTTACTCTTTGTTAATCGGTTTTACTTATTTTTACATGGATGTAAGCCTCTAAAGTAACGCAGAAGTAGTTATCGAGCTCACTACACACTTCACACCACGATTAAATCATCCTTAGATAACCTGAACTATGGATAATAAATCTATCTCGAGCAGTTATTTTCGACGCTAAAAATTACGTCCAGTTAAAATATATATTATTTTTCCTTCCTCTGATTCAACATGAAGCAAACTCATATAAAACTTGTAAAGTCAGTATTAAATGACTTCTATCATTAGAAATTTAAATTTTTAATAAATTTATGACAATAAACAGCAAAACTTTAGCCATCTAGACGTTGAAACGTTTTTTATATAGGCGTAGTATGTAATTAATCTGAGCTAAACTCACTTTTTTCATGAGAATTTTTAAAGATGATTGGTATTAAACATTTAAAAACCATAGCAACCCTAAAAGAAACAGGATCTTTGGTTAATACAGCACGAGAATTATTTTTAACACAGTCTGCTTTATCTCATCAAATCAAAGATTTAGAGAATAAATTAGATTGCCAATTATTCGAACGTAAAACTCAGCCAGTCCGCTTTACGCCCCAAGGAATGTTATTACTTGAGTTAGCTCACGAAATATTACCAAAAATGGAAGCGACTAAATGCCGTTTAAAAGAAAGCTTAAACCAGCCTATTTCTCAACTGCGTTTAAGTGTGGAATGCCATGCATGTTTTCATTGGTTATTGCCTACGATCAAAGAATTTAATAACTTTTGGCCTGATATAAAAATTGATTACGAGCGTGGTTTTAGTTATGACGCTATTCCTGACCTACTAAACGATGAACTCGACTTAGTTTTGACGTCTGATATACGTGAACCCGACACATTAGAATACGCGCACTTGTTTGATTTTAAACTGAAGCTTATTGTGGCGCCTGATCATGAACTTGCTAAAAAAGCATATGTAACAGCGCTTGATTTGAAAAACGAAACCATTATTTCATACCCTATCCCGCGCGAACGCCAAGATATTTTTAAATACTTTATTCAAAATGCACGTTTCGATGGCACCTTAAAAACAGTTGATCAAGGACTCCTTATTTTTCAATTAGTGAGTGCTGGAATGGGCGTTGCTGCTTTGCCCGATTGGCTAGTTACCCCTTATGAAAGCCAAGGTTTAATAAAGTCCATCCCGCTAGGTGCGCTTGGGCTTACTCGACCGATGTACTTAGCAATGAAAAAAGATATGAAAGATAACCCTGTTTATCGCCATTTTTTAAATACCTGTAAGCTAAATAACGGTCGATAAATCGCAATCTAATGAGTAACATAAAGCAATACTCTTGTTTTTATGTTGCTTATTATGTTTGTTATTAAAAAAATGATTGGTGGTTTACTTATGCCACTACCTCTATTTGGTTTATTTGCGTGTCTAATGCTCCTACTCGCATTTAAAGGCCGCAAATCAGCTCTCTTCTTATCTACTTTAAGCTTAATTGTATTACTTGCATTGAGTACACCCTTTATCGCCAATTTAATTATCCAAAATAATGAACCTGCGTCGCTTGCATTTAATGCCCTAAAGCACTCTAAAATAGACAAAATAGTCGTGCTAGGTTGCGACATAAACCCAAATTCGGCTTTAAGTTCAAATAATCAATTAGGTAATTGTGCGCTAACGCGCTTAGTCGAAGGTGTAAAACTTGCCAAGTACTACCCTAATGCAGAGCTTATAGTTTCAGGCGGGGGCTATCAAAATACCACTAATAGCGGGCTTATGTATCAAACAGCGGTGAGTTTAGGAATTAATAAAAGCCGTATATTCCAAAACCCAAAAGCAATGGATACCGGTGAAGAAGCTAAGTTACTCGCATCAAAATTAGTCGACTTTAAAGTTGCACTAGTAACATCTGTACTGCACATGCCCCGTGCCAAAGACTTATTTAATGCTCAAGGCATTAAAGTCATAACCGCAGCCACTGATTACCATAATTTTGCAGCGCTGCCGAGGAGCAAGCAGTTTATTCCAAATGCTCAAGCCTTACTTGTGGTTACGCAATATAGTCACGAAGTAGTAGGAAATACATGGATAAGTTTGCGCCGCTGGATAGATCCAGAGGCGCTGTAACTTATATAGTCCTAACCTGAACTCTGGACAATAAAATCTATTTCAACCAAAGTTCAGGTTAGCTAATAGATAGCCTAGTTAAACTGGGTTATCTATATCTATAAATATCACCTCAAAACCATGCTCTTGCGCTAATAACTCACCCAAAGCTTTTACACCATAGCGCTCTGTTGCATGATGCCCTGCTGCAAAAAAATCAATATTTTGCTCACGAGAGCTATGAATTGTTTGCTCTGATGCCTCACCGGTTAAATACGCGTCAATACCTTGCTCTGCAGCTAAATCAATATACCCTTGCCCTCCACCGGTGCACAGTGCAATAGTTTCAATTTTAGCTGAGCGTACTAAGCTTGTGAGTGGGGCCCGATTAAGTACTTTTGCTATTTTATTTGCAAAATCTTCACCATTTAGAGGCGTTTTTAAACGTCCTTTCATTGCTACGCTATTTGTAACTGGCTCAAGCCCAGCCTCTATTTCAATATCTAATAACTTTGCCAGTTGCGCGTTATTGCCTATTGCCGGGTGAATATCGAGTGGTAAGTGATAGCCAAATAAATTAATATCATTAGCTAGTAGCGCGCCTATACGACGCTTTTTCATTCCCGTTATAGGTTGCGATTCCCCCTTCCAAAAAAAACCATGGTGAACCAAAATAGCATCTGCTTGTTGCTCAATAGCAGAATCTATTAATGCTTGACTCGCGGTTACACCCGTCACAATTTTTTTAATTTCATTTTTACCTTCAACTTGTAAACCATTTGGGCAAAAGTCTTTAATTAAATGAGGCTTTAAAATGTCATTTAGGAGTTGGTTAAATTCTCTACGTTGCATATAACTTACCTTACTTTGCACTGAATTTTGTGCAAATTTTGGCGTTTATAGGCTTAAAATGGAAGGAAAATCGCAAAAAATTGAAAAACTGTTTTAAAATAGGTATAAATACGTCTTCTTTATCTGTGTTCACAACGTATAGGGTCTCTGATGAGCAAACTAGACAAAACAGAAGTGTTATCTGCCTTTGAATCAGCGTACGAAGCTGCCAATGGTAAAAAACCTGAAATCACAACTAAACCTGGCTGGTACAGCATCGATGGCGGTAAAAACTTACGCCTAGCTGATTTAGTAGAGCTAACTGAAGAATTAAGCTCTGGTAAAACGACACCCAAAGCGCCTGCTAAAAAAACTAAAACCAAAGCGGCTGCGCCTGTAAAAGCACAGAAAAAAGCCCCATTCACTGTTGTTACCGAAAATGAAGAAGGCTACACAGCGGAAGAGCTTTGGATTGTAATTTTAGCTCGTAAAGATCATGATTGTCGCTTACCGCGCGGTGTTGTTTAATCAACATTTATGATTTTTAAAAGAAACCGCGTTAAGCGGTTTTTTTATGCCTACTATTTACCGAGAAAGCCAGTAACCATTTTGCAGCAAAGCCACAAATAACAATAAACATCGTCCCGGCTAATACAGGCATAATCAAAAAGTCCCAACTCTGCCCTGATGCAATAATCAGAATAGGATTAGCACCTGCCGCCGGATGTACTGTTTTAGTGAGCATCATTAGTGTAATTGCAATGCCAACGGCCAATGCAATTGATGCACTGCCATCGCCAACATAAGTTACAAAAACGATACCCACAAATGCAGTTAAAAGATGACCAAAAATCACATTTTTTGGCTGTGCTAATGGGCTATTTGGAATACCAAATACAAGTACTGCTGTTGCACCAAAGGGTGCCATTAACCATATCCCATAATCACCCATGTTGTTCAACCACGCTAGAAATCCAAGCACAAGCGCTGAAAAAACACCGGCAACACAGGCTAATTTGATATCACTTAAATTCATTTTAATCTCTTACATCAAAAGTAGACCGACTTGTCTACATACACAGGGTAGACAAGTCAGTCTACTTGTGTCAACCTTTGTTTTTGAGGAGACTAAATGACTAAACAAGAACATATTGTAAATACGGCACTTACTTTGTTTTACACCAAAGGCTTACATGCTGTTGGCATTAATGAAATTCTAGCAGAATCTAACGTGGCAAAAAAAACACTTTATAATCATTTTGCCAGTAAAGATGAGTTAATTTGCGCGTGCTTAGCCAAAAGAGATACACAGTTTAATAGCTGGTTTGAAGAGATCTGCAATAAACCACTAGCTATTGAAGTCGCTATTTCGTTATTTGCTGGGTTAAAACTATGGTTTGCCAACCAAGTACCAAAGCTTGGGCATTTCAGTGGCTGTTTTTTTATAAATGCTGCAGCAGAGTATCCTAATGCTCAACACCCTATAGCAAAGCAATGTATGCAACATAAACAAACCATATTAGACATCATTTTAACTGCATTACTTGCTACACCCGAACTCAAAAATAATAAAGTTAAAGCGCTAGAAATTGCACATACCTTACTTACTCTCAAAGAGGGATTAATATGCCAAGCACGTGTAATGCATAACCAATCTCTCGTTATGCCAAGTATTACTTTGCTAAAACACATAACACAAAGCTAAAAAAAGCGGCTAATAGCCGCTTCCAAAAGATCAAAATAAATTACAGTTTTTCAAAATAAAGTGGTTCGCGCTCTTTTTTACCCACTTCATTCATTGTCTCTGCATTGAATAATCGACCATTGATCATGGTGTAATCTACTTTATCCGAATCTCGAATATTTTTAAGCGGATCGCCATCTATAACCATTAAATCAGCCAGTTTACCCACTTCAAGCGAGCCTACGTTTTTATCAAGCCCTAAATACTTAGCCGGATCGAGTGTCGATGCACGTATTGCCTCAAGCGGTGTCATTCCGCCTTGTGCAAACATCCACATCTCCCAGTGTGCACCTAAACCTTCACGCTGACCGTGAGCACCTAAGTTAACTAATACACCTAGGTCTTGCAGCTCAGCAGCAACGCGTGCGTTATTAAAGTGATTATAGTGATGATCGGGCGCTTTAATGCGGCGCATAGAGCGTGGTAATAATTGATTTTTTGGCACAAATTTACTTAAACGCGGATGATTCCACACATCAGTTTTATCATACCAGTAATTTTCCCCCCAAATGCCACCATAAGCCACTACAAGTGTTGGTGTATAACCAACATCACTTTGCGACCATAACTGCTTTATATCGTCGTATATGTGCTCTACAGGGATTGAATGCTCAATACCTGTGTGTCCATCTACAATCATACTTAAGTTATGTTGTAATAATGAGCCGCCTTCAGGGACAACCATCATTTCAAGCATCCGACCTGCTTCAATAACTTGTTGGCGCTGCTCACGACGTGGCTGGTTATACGACTTAACACTAAACGCCCCTACTTTTTTAAGGCGCTCTAAATGAAATTTAGCATCGTCTAACGAGTCAATATGCGACGTATAACCTGGCATATTTGCGCCATATAAAATAGTACCCGTTGAGAAAATACGCGGGCCAACAATCATGCCTGCCTTTTGCATTTCGCTTGCGGTAAATATTTCTGAGGTATCGTTTGATGGATCGTGAATTGTAGTTACACCCAGCGCTAAACCTGAAAAGTTTTTCCAGTTTTGCTGAGGTATAATTTCGTCACTTGCTTGCGAGCCATGTGCATGAGCATCAACAATACCAGGCATAATAGTTTTACCTGTTACATCAATAACCTCAGCACCTTTAGGAATGCTTATATCGCTGGCTGTACCAATTGCTTTAATATGCTTGCCATCAGTGATAATCACGCCATTTTCAATAACCTTTTCGCCGTCCATGGTAATAATTTTTGCACCAGTGAGCGCAATCATACCTTTAGGCTCTGCCATTTTTTTACTGAAACCAATATTATCGCCACTTTTCACTTTAAAGTCGGCATCTTCGGCTTTGTTAATGGCAAACATCCCCTCAAGGCTTGCATGATAAAGCTCAGGCCCTAATGTCCAGTAAAGTTTGTTGCTCTTAGCACTCCAGCTAATGTTTTCACCAGCACGCACCGATAACTGCTCTATTGGGAATTGACTGTCTTTAGGCCCAATATTAATTGTTTTACCACTTTGAACAAACGGCGTTACAAATACTTTAAATCGCTCAGCAAAAGCGAGGTATTGCCCATCTGGTGATACTCTAAATTCTGTCGCATGCTCTGATTCGTAAAGTTTGCGAACTTTTTTACTTTCAAGCTCAACTACACTTAGCGTTGGTTTTGGCCAAGGACTCATTATAAAAACGCGATCGTTTGCATCTCCAAATTGTGGTTGATAACCACTTTTTGAAATAAGCTCACTTTTACCGCCTTTTGCGCTTACGCTATAAACCCCCGGATTAAGTGACCATTTAGGGTTTAAAATACTGCCGCCAGTAGCTTTTCGATAAACAACCGTCTTTCCATCTGGGCTAAACGTAGGCTCTACATATTTCCCGGGCTCTTTAGTAATTGTATCGCCACGACCACTACGCGCAGAAACCACTCTTACAGACCCTTGTTTGTTATCATCCCATGTGGTGTAAACTATTTTTTTACCATCGCGAGAGTACTGTGGAAATAATTCGTAATGATCAGTTTGCTTTGTTAAACGCTTAATTTTACCTGACTCTAAATCACGTTTATAAATATGCCCAAGCGCTTCAAAAATTGCAGTTTCGCCATCTGGGCTTACTTGCACATTACGCAGCATTTTTACATCAAACTCGTCGGTATCTAAGTTTTGTGTAAAGCGCACTGCTTTTTGAATTTTTTTACTTGTTTGCACTTTAAAAGGTATGGTTTTAACAGATTTGTCTGCAACATCTAGCTTGTGAATTGTGCCACCAGCCCAAAATACCAGTTCTTCATTATCGGGTGTCCATGCAATGGTTGGGTATACACCATGAATAGCCCAGGTTTCTTGCATATCTCGCTCAAGCTTATCGTAAAGCTTAGTGTGCTCACCGCTGGTTAAGTCATATAAATAAAGACTAGTTTGAAAATCATCACGCTTTATATACGCCAGTTTTTTACCATCAGGTGACGGTGTAGGCCTAATAGCACCGCCCATCGTATCGATTATGGTTTCAATTTCACCCGTTTCACGGTCGTAGCGCTTAATTTTATAAATGCCCGCTACAGAATCCTTTGAATAATGAAAGGTTTTACCGGGTGTTGCATCATGCGAGAAGTATACATAACGACCTTCAGGTGAAAACATTGGCTCACCTAAATCTTTTTGATCGTTCTCGCGTTTTGTAAGCTGCACACCCTTGCCACCCGCTTTATGATACAACCACACTTCACCGGCACCTAATGAGCGGCTAGCTGTAAAGTGTTTACGCGCAACTAAGTAGTCGCCATCAGGACTCCATGCAGGGCTATTTAGTAATCTAAAGGTTTCATCGGTAACAGCGTGTTGATTTTCGCCATTTAAGTCCATTATCCAAATGTTATCGCCACCACCTTGGTCGGAGGTAAACGCAATACTTTTGCCGTTAGGACTAAAGCGTGGTTGCATTTGCCATGCAATATCAGAGGTGAGCTTTGTAGCTGTACCACCACTCATTGGCATAGTGTAAATATCGCCAAGTAAGTCAAACACCACGGTTTTACCATCAGGGCTAATATCTATATTCATCCATGTGCCTTGCTCAACGCTAATTGCAGCGTCAACAAATTGCCCCTTAGGTGAATCTACTTGCCATTTTTGTTCGTCTTTTTCGGCGGCATTCACTTGCCCTATCGCTAATGACACCGACAATGCCAATACAGTATGAAGCATTTTTTTCATGCGTTTCTCGCTTGTTTTTGTTGCTGTAAAACTATTTTACACAATTGCAACAAAAACAAGCACAACTTGCCAGTGTTATATGATAAAGCGCGGTTTATATAAGTTTAATGCCAAACTATAGGGTCAAATTGATAGTAATTAACGAGCATACTATAAATTTCAGGATCGTATCGGCGCAGCTCTGCGGGTTTTTCGAGGAAGGTTTCGGTAATAACAGCAAAAAATTCGGCTTCATTAGTTGCACCATAGCTGTGAATAACGTGTGGCATGCTATAAGCAACATGACTTTTCAACTGCGTAAACGCGCGGCTAAATACTCGGCCCCACTCTTTGTAATCTGCTGAGCTTTTTAAAAGTGGCGTGCCTGTTGTTTTTCCTGTTTCTTGATCGAGTTGATGCGCAAATTCATGAAAAACTAAATTATGTCCATCACTTGGCAAGCGGTTACCTTCAAGCACGTCATGCCAACTGAGTACTAGTGTGCCGCCAGGCCAAGACTCACCAAGCCTTACTGCATTATGGTAACTCACAAGCCCTGCACTATCGCGTGTTGATTGCGGGGCGTAATAAGCACTTGGGTATAATAAAATTTCTTTTACATTTTTATATAACGGCCACGGTTTATTAAGTACTAATACACACGCATCAGCGGCTACAATTAACTTCATTGCGGGTGTCAATTTTAAACCATCACAACCAACAAAGCGTTTTTCGTTTAAAAACCACGTAATATGTCGCTCTAATTTTTCTCTGTCAGCGTCGGTCATTTTTTTATAGATGGGCATACAACGCAGTAAAATATCTTTTTGCTGTGAATTTAAAGCAAAGTCTTTATATTTACTGCGCCATAATCGGTTTTGAATTGATGGCCAGCGCCAGAAAATCACCACAAAAAGAATTAAAACAACAATTAACAGTCCATTTATCATGGGGATTTCCTGAGCTAAGGTATGGTATATAAATATGTCCAGCGCACGTGCTTTTCAAGCATATAAGGTTATGTATTTGAATATAAAGTAATTCACATCGCATTGCTTATAGATTACTTATAAATTGTTTACTGCTTTGCACTGCCGTTAAATGACGTGTTTAAAGTTAACCTTTGCAAAAGGAGTCAAATGTACCCTGCAATGTGCTTATAAATTTCGCTACGTGCAAACCATCCATTAATGAGTGGTGTACATCGATAGCTAAAGGCATTGTACCGGTGTGTTTATCAAACTGACCAAATACAAATTTAGGAATGCCTAAACTCTGCCCTTCACTAAATGCATGCGAAAACGCACTAAAATTCAGCCACGGCAAAACAGATATATGAATTAAATCTGCCTGCCCTTCTGTTTGGGCAAATGCATCAGAAAATAACGGCTGTTGTTTCGCTTTTTTACTCACGTCACTTGCATGATTTACAAACTCTTTAAAATCGCTTGCGCTACTAAAATAACTAAAAACAAACGTATCGTTTTCAGACAACTCAACCACACTAGCGCGAACACTGTTAAGTAACCATGGTTGATTATCTATAATACGTAGCATTATTGAATCGTACTCATGGCACGCTTTTAAGGTGCAATATACATACGCTTGAAAAAAAGAAAATTGATTGGTTTTACAATAGTCGTAAAGTGCTTGAGCATCTAAACGCACACACACATTAAAATAAGGCTGAGAAAAGTGTTTAAATAATTCAAAGTGTTGCTTTCTAGGCCAATTATCTAAATCGATAGGCTGCATGAGAGAAGTTGAGGGAGTCATAATTTGCCGCACAAAATTAAAAATAAAGTGTACCGCTGTTCAATAATAATTGCATTAGGGTCTGTTGATCTTTCAAGGTTAAATCCGCAAAGCTCAACCCCCCTTAACTTACAGATAAAAAAAGGTGCGCAATTGCACACCTTTATATAAATTCAAACTTAGATTACAGACCGTTTTTAATGATCTCTTGCGCTAATTCGTCAGCAATTAAATGCGTTGATTTTTGCTCTTTTTCGCTGCGAGCAAAAATTTCAGTTAACGTATTAAAAATACCTTCAACATGTTTATTAGACGCTGTTGCACTGTAACCATCTGGCGCTGTTTCATAATAAACATTAATAATACCACCGGCGTTAATTACGTAATCTGGTGCATATAAAATGCCTTTTTCACGAATAACTTCACCGTGGCGAGATTCTGCCAGCTGATTGTTAGCACAGCCTGCAATAATAGTCGCTTTTAAACGCGGTATCGTTAAATCGTTAACGGTTGCGCCTAATGCACAAGGTGCATAAACATCAACATCTAAGTCGTAAATGTCATCAATGCCAACCGCAGTTGCACCAAAATCACTTACTACACGGTCAATGGCAGCTTGGTTAATGTCAGTTACAAACAACTCAGCGCCCGCATCATGTAAATGTTTACATAAACCATAAGCAACAGCACCTAAACCTTGAACAGCCACTTTTACGCCTGCAAAATTTTGATGGCCACGTTGATGCTGTAGCGCTGCTTTAATTCCTAAAAACGTACCGTATGCTGTAAATGGCGATGGGTTACCGCTTTTACCTTCAAGACCCAGTACGTAATTAGTTTCTTTATTCATGATAGCTACATCAGCACATGTGATGTTTACATCTTCTGCTGAGTAATAGCTGCCATTTAATCGCTCTAACTGACGGCCAAATGCACGAAATAATTGCTCAGATTTAATTTCTTTCGCATTACCTATAATTACAGATTTACCGCCACCAAACGGTAAGCGCGCAACTGCATTTTTATAAGTCATGCCCTTTGATAAACGTAGCACGTCATAAACAGCATCTTCGTCGTTCGCATAATCCCACATTCTACATCCGCCAACAGCAGGACCTAGGTTAGTATTATGTACAGCAATAATTGCTTTTAAACCCGACTCTTCATCAGAACAAAAAACCACTTGTTCATGGTTATCAAATTCAACTCGATTAAACACAGCCACTTAAAATACTCCGAAATAGTTAACCCGTGAAAGGGTATGCGCGCTGGAAATTGCCGAGACTTTATCACTTCATATACGTGTTCGCTATACTCACAGATGATAAAACCAATGAAAACATCAAGCTTAAATTAAATAACCAAATTAAAACTTTTATATAGATAAAAAATTCACAAGAGCGTCGTTTGTAAGTTTTAAAAACTATAAATAGAACAACCACACCTACTTACGTTTACGTGAACGTAACACAGTTATTGCATGTAAAGTTTAATATACAAGTGCTACTTGCCCGACACGTACTGCTGCCTATAGGTTTTCAGTAAAAAGTGAGCTTTTTCGCAAACTGGTCAGAGCTGTAAACTTACTAATAACTCTATTTAAAAAAACAAAAAAGCGAGCACTAGGCTCGCTTTTTAAGAATACAAAACGTACGTTATTTTAGCTTGCTATCAAGCTCTTCAATTTTAGCTTTCCAGATAGCAGGGCCTTGTGTATGCGCATTGGCGCCTTCACTGTCTACTGCAACAGTCACTGGCATATCTTCTACTTCAAATTCGTAAATAGCTTCCATACCTAAATCTTCAAAAGCTACAACACGCGCTTTTTTAATCGCTTTAGATACTAAGTAAGCTGCGCCGCCTACAGCCATCAAATAAACAGATTTATGCTCTTTAATAGACTCAACCGTTGCAGGGCCACGTTCAGCTTTACCAATCATGCCTACAATGCCTGTTTTTTCTAGCATCATATCGGTAAATTTATCCATGCGCGTGGCTGTTGTAGGGCCAGCAGGACCTACTGCTTCATCGCGTACCGCATCCACAGGGCCTACGTAATAAATAAATTTATTATCAAAGTCTACGCCCTCAGGTAAACCTTCACCTGAGTTGATCATATCTTGCAAACGTTTATGCGCTGCATCACGACCTGTTAAAATAGTGCCCGAAAGTAAAACGGTTTCACCCATTTTCCATTCTTGAACATCTTTTTTAGTCAGTGTATTTAAATCAACACGACGTGTGCCTTCGCCTACTTCAAATGTTACTTGTGGCCAATCTTCTAGTTTAGGTGCTTTTAAATTAGCAGGGCCAGAACCGTCAAGCGTAAAATGTACATGGCGAGTTGCCGCACAATTTGGGATCATTACTACAGGTTTTGAAGCTGCATGCGTTGGTGCTGTTTTAATTTTAACATCAACAACCGTTGTTAAACCGCCTAAGCCTTGTGCGCCAATACCTAATTTATTAGCACGATCAAAAATTTCTAAACGCAGTTTTTCTTCAGTTGTCTCTGCGCCGCGTTCCATTAGTTCATGGATATCAACCGGATCCATTAACGACTCTTTAGCCATTACTGCTGCTTTTTCAGCCGTACCACCAATACCTATACCTAGCATGCCTGGCGGACACCAACCAGCACCCATTGTTGGTAGTGTTTTTTCTACCCATGCAGCAACATCATCTGACGGGTTTAACATAACCATTTTACTTTTGTTTTCAGAGCCGCCGCCTTTAGCCGCAACCATTACTTCTACTTTTCCACCCGCTACTAAATCAATATGCACAACCGAAGGCGTATTATCTTTAGTGTTTTTACGTGTGCCAGCAGGGTCTGCAACAATAGATGCACGTAAAGGGTTATCTGGATTTAAATATGCACGACGAGTACCTTCATCAACCATTTGTTGAACGGTTAAATCTGTTTTATCCCACTTAACATCCATACCTACTTTAACAAAACAGGTAATAATACCGGTGTCTTGGCAAAGTGGACGCTTGCCTTCAGCCGACATGCGTGAGTTAATTAAAATTTGTGCAATGGCGTCTTTAGCCGCTTTACTTTGTTCTTTGTTGTACGCTTTTTCGAGTGCTTGAACAAAATCAAGTGGGTGATAGAACGAAATATATTGCAATGCATCTTCAATGCTATCAATAAAGTCTTGCTGACAAATTGTACTCATAGTGGTTCCTTAAGTTACCGTTACGCGTTGTCGCGTAATCTAAATCAAACCGGTGACGGTGGTTTGCACTGTTTTTTGCAGCTTAGTGCTGCCAAAAAATTTGACTTATGATACCCTCCCAGCCCGTTTCGAGCCAGTTCTTAAAGGGGCAGTAAATGCTAAACAATAAAAAAAATTGTATTAAATTAGGCATAACACAAAACTGCATTGACGTTTTTGCGCATTTTTCACATTTGCCTTACGCAATTCTATTAGATTCTGCAAATAGTAATCATATAAACAGCCGTTTTGATATTATTGCCATTGAGCCGCAAAGTACCCTTGAAGTAAAAAATAATAAAAGCTTTTTAAATAATATAGAAAGTAGTGATAACTGCTTTGAAATTATGAATAATGAGCTTTCGCATCTTGCTAAAACAAAAGCCGATTACGATTTACCCTTTAACGGCGGCTGGCTTGGCTACTTTGGCTACGACTTAGGGCGTACAATTGAAAACATCCCCACTCATGCTATTGAAGACATTAATCTTCCCCAAATGGCTATTGGCCTTTACTTAGATGCCCTTATTTACGACAAGCTGCAACAAAGCTGGTTTTATGTATCGCAGCCAAACACCGATCGATTAGCGCTTTATGAGCAATATTTAAATACGCACGTTAACTCCCAAGTTAATACGCAGTCCTTTGCCCTAAACAGCGACTGGCAATCAAATATGAGCGAAACGGAGTACGCTGCAAAGTTTGCCCAAATTGAGGAGTATTTAAAAAGTGGCGATTGTTACCAAATTAATTTAGCGCAGCGCTTCAACGCTCAGTTTGAAGGCTCCCCTTGGGCAGCTTACATTAAACTACGTGAAGCAAATAAAGCGCCATTTTCGAGCTTTATAAATCACCCTCAAGGGGCCATTTTATCAATTTCCCCTGAGCGCTTTATATCAGTAAATAATAACGTTGTAGAAACCAAACCTATTAAAGGCACACTGCCGCGAAAAGCGGATGCGCTGGAAGATCAACGCCAAGCCCAAATACTCGCAGCATCAGCTAAAGATCGCGCTGAAAATGTCATGATTGTTGATTTACTGCGTAACGACTTAGGCAAAGTGGCAAAACCTGGCAGCGTTCACGTCCCTTCTCTTTTTGCTATTGAAAGCTTTCCGGCAGTGCATCATTTAGTAAGCACGGTAACCTCTGAACTTGATGAAGGTAAAACAGCCGTCGATCAGCTAAAAGCGGCTTTTCCGGGTGGCTCAATCACCGGTGCGCCCAAAATTAGAGCGATGGAAATAATTGAAGAGCTAGAGCCGCATCGCCGCAGCATTTACTGTGGTTCAATAGGTTATTTAAGTGCATGTGGAAATATGGATACGAGTATCACTATTCGCACCTTGGTGTGCCACAAAGCGCAAGTTTACTGCTGGGCAGGTGGCGGAATAGTAGCTGATTCTAAAGTCGAATTGGAATATCAAGAAACTTACGATAAAGTAAACAAAATCCTCCCTTTATTAAAACAGTAGGTCGCTTTGAATAGTGAACACATTGTGGCGCGGTTTCTGTTAAGCCCTACAGCTGCGCCAAACCAGTTAAAAGACACGCGTAAAAAACGTGCTAGCGCTGTTATGCTGCCAATTATTGATATAGATAATCATGCACATATTTTACTGTGTAAACGCCCTACTTATTTACACCATCATCCTGGGGAGATTTGTTTGCCCGGAGGTAAGTTTGAAGTAAGCGACATTACCCTTCGCGCCACAGCCCTACGCGAACTAAAAGAAGAGCTAAATATTGCCCAAAACAACGTTAATGTATTAGGTCACTTACCTGAGTATTCAACATTAACGGGCTTTAGTATTAGCCCCTATGTGGGTTTACTTAATAAAGGCACCACCTGGGAAAATGACTATAATGAAGTACAAGCGAGCTTTTTGCTCTCGGTCACTGAGCTAAATAACGAAGCTAACTGGCAACCCTTGCCTTTTCAACGATTTGGGAAGACGGTTATTTTGCAAGGTTTTAAAACGCCGCATGGTTTACTTTGGGGTGCGACTGCAAGCATTATAAAAAACTTTACAAAACAACTCGCCTTACCAGTTTAAATCTTCGTTATTAGTAGTTACACAATCACAATTCCACGTTATCATGCTCGACCGTTCAAAGAGCAGCTTCGTGCTGATAAAACAAAGTAGAGACACACATTATGATCAGTGCATTTGATATGTTTAGCATTGGTATTGGCCCTTCGTCATCACACACCGTTGGCCCAATGCGCGCATCACGCTTATTTGTTAATGACCTACAAGAACAACAATTATTAGCAAATGTTACCGATATTAAAGTAGAGCTTTATGGCTCTTTGGGTCAAACAGGTGTTGGCCATGGTTCGGGTAAAGCCGTAATTCTTGGTTTAGCCGGTTACGACCCTGAAACTATAGATGCCGATTTAGTCGACGACATTTTAGCGACCATCGAACAAGATCAGGTTATTTATTTAAACAAAACACACAAAGCTAAGTTTCCAAAGCAAGGCGCTATTGTTTTTCATCGTCGCAAAACGCTGCCTAAGCACTCTAATGCAATGGAAATTATCGCCTCAAACAACGGCGAAAAAGTTTACAGCAAAGTATATTACTCTATTGGCGGTGGCTTTATTGTTACTGACGAAGAGTTTGAAAACGAAAAACAAGCAGCCCTCGATATTAGAGAAGAAAACCCAGCCCCATTCCCATTTGGTAGCGCAAAAGAGTTACTAGAAATGTGTAAAGAGTCAGGGCTTAGTGTTTCAAGCTTGATGATGAAGAACGAAAAGACACTGCGCACTGAAGATGAAATAAAAGACACGCTGTTTCATATCTGGAAAGTAATGATGGCCTGTATTGACCGTGGTATGCGTACAGAAGGTATTTTACCTGGCGGCTTAAAAGTAAAGCGCCGTGCGCCTAGCTTATACTTAAAACTAAATATAGAAGTCAGTAACGACCCACTTCGTGCAATGGACTGGGTTGATTTATTTGCCCTTGCCGTAAACGAAGAAAATGCGGCAGGTGGCCGTGTAGTTACCGCACCAACTAATGGTGCTGCGGGTATTTTACCAGCTGTACTTATGTACTATCACACATTTGTGAAAGAAGTA
Source organism: Pseudoalteromonas sp. 20-92 (assembly GCF_030847595.1). Lineage (NCBI taxonomy): Bacteria > Pseudomonadati > Pseudomonadota > Gammaproteobacteria > Alteromonadales > Pseudoalteromonadaceae > Pseudoalteromonas > Pseudoalteromonas sp. 20-92. The sequence continues at coordinate 39,850 of NZ_JANJGQ010000008.1, read as the reverse complement.
GACCGCGATATAGCCACACGTTATTTATTAACGGCTGCTGCTATTGGTATTTTATATAAAAAGAATGCCTCTATATCGGGTGCCGAAGTAGGTTGCCAAGGTGAAGTTGGCGTTGCGTGCTCTATGGCAGCAGGCGCATTAACCGAAATTGTTGGTGGCAATGTTGTGCAAGTAGAAAACGCAGCAGAAATTGGTATGGAACATAATTTAGGCCTCACGTGCGACCCTGTTGGTGGCTTAGTACAAGTGCCGTGTATTGAACGTAATGCAATGGGCGCGATTAAAGCAATTAATGCCTCACGTTTAGCTATTCGTGGCAGTGGAGAGCAAAAGGTATCACTTGATAAAGTGATTAAAACCATGCTTGAAACCGGCAACGATATGAAAACTAAATACAAAGAAACCGCTCGCGGTGGATTGGCTGTTAATATTATTGAATGTTAAAAATAACTAAAAAAGGCCATACAAATTTGTATGGCCTTTTTTATCTAACTGTATAAATTTAAGACAAAAATGCAAATTTAATAATAAACAGTGCCGTTAAAATCCATACGCTAATTGTGACTTCGTCTTGCTTACCACACAACACTTTTACTACCGTATAAGATATAAAACCAAGTGCTATACCATGAGCAATTGAAAACGTTAATGGCGTCATCAGTAAAACGACTGTAACGGGAATGGCATCGGTCATATCATCCCAATTAACAAACTTCAGATTTTGTAGCATTAAAACTGCAACATATAAAATGGCTCCAGCGGTTGCGTAAGCTGGTACCATTTGCGCAAGTGGTGCAAAAAACATCATAAGTAAAAAGCAAATACCTACCACAACTGCTGTTAAACCAGTACGCCCACCTACAGATACACCTGCAACAGACTCTATATAAGATGTTGTAGTAGAAGTACCTAACATAGCGCCTGCAATTGTTGCTGTACTGTCAGCACTTAGCGCTCTTCCTAACCGAGGCATATTTCCTTTTTCATCAGCAAGCCCTGCTTTTTGAGTAACTGCAACTAAAGTACCCGAGGTATCAAATAAATCCACAAACAAAAATGCGAAAATAACGCTCAACATAGACAATTCAAGTGCAGCACCAAAATCAAGCTGCATAAAAGTAGGTAAAATAGAAGGAGGCGTAGCAACAATTCCATGGTATTCAACAAGCCCTAAAGCCAGTGCGATACAGGTCACTAATAAAATACTAATTAACACACCACTTTTAAAGTTACGATATAAAAGCGCAGCAATAATAAAAAAGCTGAAAATAGCTAATAATGGGCCAGCTGAAGTTATATCACCTAATTGTACTAACGTTGCAGGGCTGGCAACGATGATGCCCGCATTTTTAAGAGCAATTAAAGCTAAAAATGCGCCAATACCCGTTGCAATGGCCCGCTTTAAAACCAAAGGAATGGCATTAATAATCCACTCACGAACTTTAAACAGGCTTAGAAGTAAAAATATACACCCAGACATAAAAACAGCACCTAATGCCGCCTGCCATGTGTAACCCATCCCTAATACAACACCATATGTAAAAAATGCATTTAACCCCATTCCAGGCGCTAATGCTAAAGGATAATTAGCCCACAACCCCATAATAAAACAACCAATAGCAGCTGCAATACAAGTTGCTACAAAAGCAGCTCCCTGATCCATTCCAGCCTCTGCTAACATGGCAGGGTTAACAAATACAATGTAAACCATTGTGATAAATGTAGTAATACCCGCAATGCATTCACGGCGGACTGATGAGCCATTCTCACTAATTTTAAATAAAGCTTCGAGCATAATAGACTTATGGTTGTAAAAAGTGGCAATATTTTAACATAAAAATCATCTTTTACAGGACATTTTACCTTGCGATATACTAAACTATTGACTTAGTTACATAACGAATGAGTGAGCATGATAAAAACAACACCGACAGGCCAAGATTTAGAGCAGCAGTTAGACAATATACTGTCCTTTGTCACGCAACCTAGCGACACTAACTCAACGCCAACTAACGAAAATAGTCAGCAAAATACACTGAACAAAGCACTGTATTATTTAAAAAATAATCAAAATGCACTTGCTGCGAAGTGGATGCGTTTAGCTGCGATGTCTGGAGAACTTCGAGCACAATTTTACTTAGGACTATTTTTTGTAAAAGGCCAAGGTGTTCCGCAAAGTGTATTTCATGCTGTTGCATGGCTAAGCTTATCAAGTAGTCAAGGTCACGAGCCAGCAACTACTGCATTAACTGACTTGCGTAAACACATTGAAACTAAACGCTTTAAAGATGCCCAATGCTACGCTGCAAGTTTATATGAACAAATTCACCAATTGAAGTTTTCTCACCTAATACCAAATAACGCTAACGAAGAGTAAATTACACATACGAAACTAAGCTGTAATTTACACATGAAATCATTATTTAAAGCTGCCATATCAACCTTCAACAGGTGTATACAGTATTCAACACAATAATGCACAGTTGGAAACAACAACATAAAGGTAAATTTAAATCATTAAATATTAATAACTTAAAAAAATGACAATTTAAAAAAAGTCTAAATCTTAAATTATCGTACAAAAAAATAGCAAAAAACACTTGCACACAAACACTGTATAAACTACTGTATGTAAATACTGTATAAAAACCCAGTGAGTGAAGCGATATGTTACAACCAATTACCGTACGAACAGTTAAAAGCTACCAACAAGACAATAAAAGCGATTGTGTTAATTTAATTGAAATTGAAGATGAAATTTCGGCAACATTTGAGCTATTAAAAGTATTACATCAATACAATAGCTTAAATGCTTGGACATTATTAATCGCACCCGATCACGTCCCTAGTAAAGCGCTACTTGATTCGTGCTCTATCGATACGAGTAAATTACTCGTTATTAGACAAAAACACTTAGTGAATCTAGAGTACGTATTAAATTCGGCTTTACACAACGGTAATTTTGCAGCTGTAATTACTTGGACTGGTATAGTTAATAACCAGCTATTAACTAGCTTATCTCTGGATATGAGTAAAACAAATACAAAGTTATATTGCTTCACGAAAAACAAACAAACCACAGAGATATTACTAGCTCAATAATCTTGTTAAACTAACATTTTAGCTTTACACCAAAATTATGACCTCACTGAATAAAACATTATGTCTTTGTGGCAGCCAACAAAATTATGTTGACTGCTGCGAACCTTTTCATTTGGCAATACAGCATCCTCAAACACCAGAGCTACTTATGCGCTCTCGTTATAGTGCTTATGCACTCAAAAATGCTAAGTATATTTATCAAACATATACAACAGATAAACAGCCCGAAAACCCCGTTAAAGAAATTAAAGAATTTGCAGATGGTTGCCGCTTTATAAAACTGACAATTATAGACTCAGGCCACGATGATAGTCAGGGTTTTGTAGAATTTAAAGCGCACTACTTTTATGATAATTTATACTGTGAATTGCACGAACAATCAAAATTCATTAAAGAAAAAAATCAGTGGAAATATTCTGACGGCGTTATATTACCTGTTGCAGATATAAAAATTGGCAGGAACGATGATTGCCCATGTGGCAGTGCTAAAAAGTATAAAAAGTGCCACAGCCTATAAACCTCAACTTACCCAGGCATCAGGTATTTTGAAACACACTAATTAGTTAAATAATATGTACTCTAGTTTTGTACATATTATTTAACTAAATGTGGCGCATACGCACGAAAAGTTATTTATTTCCAAAAAACTCAGCGTCTCTAAATAAAATTTTTATACCAATCTGCTTATGTATGGGGTCTATTTAACGTTAAGAAAATTACGCTAGAACTAGGCAAAAGTTTTTGTATCTAGTTGTTCTAAATAAAAAATTTTTAACGACGTTATAGTGCAATTTAATTCGTTAAATTGATCAAAGATTTATGCAGGTTGGTATTATAGGGTTATTAGATAATTTATATTGTTCAAATACTTATACCAACTTTTTTAATTAAGTGATCTATTTTTAGATAACAGAATCGTGTCGATAGCAAGACAAAAAATCGTTATTTAATTGTCCTATATCAGAAATTTTTAACGCCGTTAGCGTCAGATTTAATCCCTCAAACTGATTAAGCATGATTGCGGATTGGTTGGTTAGTATTATTCAGATTGATATTAAAACCCACATAACAAAAATGGACCACTTGGGTCCATCTCTACTTTACGAGTACTTAAAATTTAAGAGTTACTCGTCGTCATCTAAATCAGCTTGTTGACGCTGTGCCGGCTTTGCTAAAATCTCTACGTAGAAAGACTTTAAATCTTGCTTTTCGATGTCGCTGATATGATTGCTAATCTCTGCAACGTGCACTACTTGAGCATCTTCAGCTGTATTACCAAACTTACAGTCAAATGCCCAGTAATCAGCATCTTCAGGTAGCGTTTTATTACGTTCTCTTTTCAAATATTTTTTCACTTCGTGCTTTGCAGCATCGACCATACGAGGGTATTTGATTTTCTCGTGATTCAGCGTGAATGTTTTCTTCATTACGTTCCTAATTACCTTGGTTTAATGATAACGGCATTTCATGTCATACCATTTGACATCATTATAGCAATTGCATTAAATTTTTGGATGGTTTTTTTAAACTAAATCAATTTTTAGGCAATTAACATTATAAATAGCTACAAAGCCTCTCTTTTTAGCCATCATTATTATAAAAATGACCATTTAAAGCTTGTTTTACTGGGCCTGACACAAGCTGATTTGAAATCGTAGATAGATAAATTATTTTATAGGTCAATATTATGCTGTAGCTAAGTGAAGCGGTTGATGTAATGATTCATCATTAAGACCATCATAGAATGAAGCTACGTCCATTTGCGGATGCGATAGCTGAGTCTCTTTGTTCTTAATACGTCTGCGCACAGCTAGCTCACAATTATCAAGCACATTGAGTGGAATATGAGCTAAATCATTTCTTATTGAAAGTGGTTCAGGGTTTAAGCAGTGTCGTAACTTAATATCGCTCATACCTGCATGCTCTCCCACATTTGATAATAAAGCGGCGTTGTGTTGCCCAATCAACATATTAAACTCATCCGGTGCTAAAGGCTGCTTCGGACCCGAACCAAATTGCTTACGAAGTGTCTCTTCTTCAACAATAGGATTTTCAATATCTGTTTTTGGAAAATGGAACTGACTAAAATCAAGCGCATCTTGGGATAACATTGCCAATAAAAGAGAAAACTCTCCTCGACGTTGTTCGTGTACACTTTTATTCAACCGTGTACTTAGTTGACTCTCTGTGATTAACAAATCGTCGATTTGCATAGACTTTAGCCGATTATTGTAGGTAATAGATATTTATCGGCTTTATTTCATTTTTCTTTAGCTTTTTCCTTTACTTAAATATAAGTTTTGCTATTATCAGCGCCGTTGCATTGGAGGGGTTCCCGAGCGGCCAAAGGGATCAGACTGTAAATCTGACGGCTCAGCCTTCGCTGGTTCGAATCCAGCTCCCTCCACCACTTTTCTTACCGCTAAGTTAAGTGGGGCCAAATGTAACAAAATTAGTGTGGAGGGGTTCCCGAGCGGCCAAAGGGATCAGACTGTAAATCTGACGGCTCAGCCTTCGCTGGTTCGAATCCAGCTCCCTCCACCACTTTTAATTCCCCCCTAGTAATCAGTAAAATCTAAAATACCCACTGTAAGCCCATTCCATTAATTTTTAACCATTGTGATGCTGATTTATAATCAGGGTAAAATTTTTCAACTCGCTTCCAAAATGCTTTACTGTGGTTTAAATGACGCAGATGTGCTAACTCATGAACTATTACATAATCAATTATGTGCTGTGGCGCACCAATAAGGTGTAGATTAAAGGTCAAATCACGTTTGCTGTTACAACTCCCCCACTTTCTTTTATAAATCGCAATGTTCAAATTGGGTGGTAAAGCCTCGTTCATTTGTGTACAAAAATACGTAAGTCGCATTTCTATATAAGCTGTTAACTGCTCTTTTAAATACTCTTCTAATAATTTTTGATACTTTAATTGTTGATGTTTAACACGTTTAGATACCGTAATTAACAAGCCTGCTAACTGTGGTTTTACACCAGAGCAGTGACCTTGCTCAAACTGCACATTTACTTGCTCAGAATAAATACATATTTTTTTAGTTTCAAAGGGATATTGCTTGCAGTCAACAACAGTGAGTTGCTTAAGCAATTGCGCATCAACCCACGTCTTTTTTTCTAAAAGCCAGCTATCAATTTGCTTTTTTGCAATATAGCAAGGTGCATATACAGTTACCTGTTGGTTATGAACTTTAATCGCAACGGTTTTTCTTCGTGCGCTTTTTTTTAGCTGATATTCAAACACTTCAATTTCTCAAATATAAATATTATTTACCCATCTAGGTAATATATTAGCATCATCTTAATGAAAAAAATTAGCTTTATTAGTTAAAGTACTCTCGCATTCAGTTGTTATGAAATAGTGCTTTATTAACTGCAGTAAATTAACTGTTTATTAATTGCTTAATTATATTAAACTAAAATAGTGATATTACATTGTGAGTTATTATGCTGTCAGCTTTTTTCATTACGGACCAAGATCCTAGTTTAATTGTAAATGGGGTTTACGATCCTGTTTTAGTCTCAATGTCCGTCCTAATCGCTATATTTTCCGCATTTTTTACCACTAGACTCATTGATTTAGCAAAAAGTACTAAATTCCCAAGCTACCAGCGTTTAGCCAATGTTACCGCAGCCACTGTTTTTTCTGTTGGTATTTGGAGTATGCATTTTATTGGTATGCTCGCTTTTTCACTCTGTAATAATATTCAATATGATCCCATGATTACATTATTGTCATTTATACCTGCATTTTTGACCTGTCAGTATGCTGTGGCTATGCTGGTAAATAGTGATGGAAATTTAAAAACACTTGCTACTTGTTCGATTTTACTTGGTGCAGGCATTGGTACTATGCATTACAGTGGCATGGCTGCTATGCAACTTGCACCGTTATTACGCTACGATCCTATAATATTTGGCTTATCTATTATTATTGCTATCGCACTGTCATTCATTGCTTTGTATAGTCGCTTTAATCTTGAAATATTTTTTCCTAAATTAGCCCCCTTTCAAAGCCGATTAATAAGCGCTGTGATTTTAGGTTTAGCCGTCGCTGGTATGCACTATATGGGCATGGCCGCAACACGGTTTGTTGCTACATCCCCTATTTTATACGAAGATGCGGATGCCACTGCTGGCTTAACATTTATCGCTATTGCAGTAGCAACTGCAACAATAGCTATTACGAGTGTGGTTGCAGTACTTAATGGCATGGTGCGCTACAGAATGTTACTAGAAGCTAAATCAGCGGACGAATCGCGCCTAAATGCAATTTTAGGTACTGCGATTGATGGAATTGTAACCATTGATCACAAAGGTATTATTTTAAGTTTTAATAACTCCGCAACAAAAATATTTGGCTGGTGCGAAAGTGAAGTGCGGGATCATAATGTTAAAATGCTCATGGACGATAGCATTGCAGCAAATCACGATAATTACCTATCAGAAGCCGAAAATATTGATTTAGGGAAAGTTATAGGTGTCAATCGCGAAATATTCGCTAAACATAAAAAAGGGTATTCATTTCCGATTCGATTAGGCATTGGCGAAGTTAATCAACCAGGCCAGAATCCTCTGTATGTAGGCTTTATTACTGATTTAACCGAGCAACGAGAGTTGCAACGAAGTCTAGTAGAAAAAGAACAACAATATCGCTCTTTAATGAATAATATGCCAGGCGTTGTGTTTAGATGTAAATTTGATGAAAATTGGACAATGCTATTTATTAGCCCGAGTGTTCTTGAATTATCGGGGTACCAATCAAAAGAATTTATCGAGCATTGTATTGAATTTAATGACCTTGTCTTGAAAACCGATCAGCCTGCTATTCTTGATGCTATAAATAATGCCATTGCACAAAAGCGCCAGTACTCTATTGAATATCGGATCCGTCACCGCAATGGAAAAATGCTATGGCTACTTGATAAAGGGACTTTTGATTTTGATAAGCATGGAAATCCGCAATGGATTGACGGTGTACTAGTTGATATAACAGAGCGAAAAGAATACGAGAAAACGCTTGAAACTGCGAAACTTCAAGCAGAAGAAGCCGCTAACGCTAAACAATCTTTCATGGCTAATATGAGCCATGAAATACGAACTCCTATGAACTCAATTATTGGTTTTAGTGACTTACTCATGGATACCCCACTTGATCAAGAACAACAAAAACATCTCATTACTGTTAACAATGCTGCTCGTTCATTATTACGCTTACTCAATGAAGTTCTTGATTCTGCAAAATTAGAGCGTGGAAAGCTTGCAATAGAGCCTATTCATTTTAATTTGAAGCCTGTTATAGATAGTATTATTTCTACTTTTTGGTTAGAAGCGAAAAAGAAAAACTTAAGTTTAACACTTAATATTAAAGAATCAGTAAGGACAACCTACTGCGGAGACGCTGATCGACTCAGACAGATACTTACTAACCTCATAGGGAATGCTATAAAGTTCACACAGCAAGGATCTGTGACTATAACTATAAGTACAACACAAAATGGACATCTCTTTTTTGAAGTGCAAGATACTGGTATTGGTATTGTAGAAGATCGCAGACAAGCCATATTTCAGCCCTTTGAACAAGCAGATGGGACAACAACCCGACGGTTTGGTGGTACAGGACTTGGAACTACTATTAGTAAACAGCTTGTTGAACTAATGGGAGGCACTATAGATCTCATAAGTGAGGTGGGTAAAGGCACATGTTTTTATTTTTCATTACCGCTTGAAGTCGGTGACGAAGAAAAAATAGATTACTTTGATGGATTACATACTCAGCTCCCCTCACTTAGAATACTTGCTGTTGATGATATTGAGCAAAACAGAGAGCTTCTTTCACTATTACTTTCGCGAGATCAACATACCGTAATCAAAGCAAGTAATGGATTTGAAGCAATAAGTATGTTTGAGCAACAAGACTTTGATGTGATTTTAATGGATATTCACATGCCTGAATGCGATGGTATTGAAGCAACACTCAAAATACGTGAAATAGAAAAACAAAGACAATTAAAATATACACCCATCATAGCCTTAACAGCCAGCGTATTACAGCAAGATAAATTAACCGCTAAAAAATCTGGAATGAATGGCTTTACTAATAAACCAATTGATATAAATCAATTAAATCAAGAAATTGCTCAAGTTCTTGGGCTGGGTTTAGCCAAAGAACTTGTTATAGCGCAAACCGATCACGATGCCAAGCATATCGATTTTGAAAAAGGTTTGGCCTTATGGGGTTCAAAATGCAAACAGCTCACAGAAATTACGAAATTTACAAATGAAAATAGTAACAAATTTGCAGCGCTTATAAATAATCCGTTGACTGATATAAACAATTCCAAAAGTTTAATACATACATTGAAAGGTGTTGCAGGAAACTTAGGTCTTATAACATTAATGAAGTTGCTTAATGATTTAGAGAACGCCGAAAATACTGAAATAAACAATATACTCAATGCCATAAAAGAAGAACTAGATATAATAGTTCAGTTATTAGCAAACAATGTATGTAAACAGCCAAAAAACAGCTTAAAAAACAGTAGTATTTTGTCTGTTTCAGAACTAAAAGCGCTTTGTGAGGTATTACATAAATATGCTCTCAATGCCGAACTTAACGACAAGCTCATTGACCAACTAATACACAACTCGGATACACAATTTACGGATGAAGTAGAAAGTATAAGCACCGCATTTGATGAGTTTGACTTTGATACTGCACAAACAAAACTAGAAGCTTTGCAAAAGAAACTATCACTAATGAGTATTAATTAATGGACTTTTCAGCCAATAGGCCTCGTATTTTAATTGTTGACGATGAACCTGCAAATCTAAAAGTAATGCGCGAAGTGTTAGGTAATCAATATCGTATGTCGTTTGCTAAATCGGGTGATGCCGCACTGGCACTACTTGAAAAAGAACTACCAAAGCTAATTTTGCTCGACATAATGATGCCAGATATGAATGGCTTTGAAGTATGCCAAATAGTTAAGAGAAACCCTAAAACATCACACATCCCCATTATTTTTGTAACTGCGCTTGCCGATGAGAGCGATGAGTTTAAAGGCTTTGAGCTAGGCGCAGTTGACTATATCACCAAACCAATTAGCCCGGCTATTGTCAGGGCGAGAGTGAAAACACATCTCTCATTAGTTCAAGCGGAGCAATTAAAACAAGCACATGTTGATTTAGTTCAACGCTTAGGGCGGGCCGCTGAATATAAAGACACTGATACTGGCGAGCATATAGTACGTATGAGCCAATATAGTAAAGTACTTGCCTTAGCGCTGGGCATGCCAGAACACCAAGCAGAATTACTGCGTCAAGCGGCACCAATGCATGATGTTGGTAAAATAGGCATTCCAGATGCTATTTTATTAAAACCAGGGCGCCTTACCAGTGAAGAATTTGAGCACATGAAAAAGCATGCTTTAATCGGTGGACAAATCTTAGCAAATTCAACCTCCCCACTATTACAACTAGCTCATAAACTCGCAATTGAACACCATGAAAAATGGGATGGCTCTGGCTATCCAAATGGTACTCGTGGTGAAGATATATCCATTGAAGGAAGAATTGTGGCCATTGCAGATGTTTTTGATGCCCTTACGTCAAAACGTCCTTATAAAGAAGCATGGAGTGTAGAAAAAACAGTTCAACATATGCAAGAGCAAGCAGGAGCTCATTTCGATCCCGCTCTAATCGAGCTATTTGTAAAAAACTTAGACGATATTATTGCTATAAAAAATGCAAATCAAGAAAGCTAATTCTTTTTAGCACTGTGGGAGCCAAGCTCAACATTTGGGTAATAAGATTTTATATACCGATAGTCATGTGACGTAATTTCATGGCTATTACCACTGTCATCTTTAAAATACATTGAAAACGTTACACCATGATCAGCAAGAACCGCTTTTATATTTAAACTTTCAAGATGACTAAGCCACTGTATAAATTGCTCCCCTGTTGCCAAAAATGCAATTCCTTTATTGCGCCCCTCACCTTCAAAAAGTGCTAAACGAGTCTTTGAACTAGCATCCTCGAGCGTTAAAGGTCCTCGTCCGTCCTCATTCCAAAAAGCAAGTTCGGGTACTATACTAAAACCTAAAACGCGCTCATACCATTTAACTGCATTCGATAAATTTTCAACATTCAAATGGCAATGATCAATACCTGACAATTTAGGCATATTTTTATTATCCACGTTACTCACCAATTTCTGACTTTAATTGCTCTAAAAACTCATGCATGTAAACTGTACGCCTATTCGCTTCTGCTTTAGCTGATGGGGTATTCATGCTTTGAGCAATATGTAATAGTTTTATAAAAAAATGATCAAGTGTATATTTTTTATCATCAGCTTCTCGTTCAATACAAAAAGGGTCTTCTGGGTTATACAATAACCGAGAAATTGAGCCGCCAACTTTCATACATCGACTCACTCCAATCGCACCTAGTGCATCCATTCTGTCAGCATCTTGTACTATTTGCGCCTCAACTGTTTTAATTTCTATATTTGCGCTAAAGCTATGAGCCGCAATAGCATGATGAATATCATCAAAAAGTGACTCGTCACAATCAATCGATTTTAAAAATTCCAGTGCCTTATCTGCTGCCATAGTAGAGGCTTTTGCACGATCAGGGTGGTTTTTAGCCACCGCCACACAGTCATGCATCCACGCTGCAGGTAATACAACTGACATATTAGCCTGCTCTGCATTACATAGTTTTATTGCAACGCGCACCACTCGCTCTATATGCGTAATATCGTGAGCCACATCGGCATGCACTAAAGAGGTTATAAATTCTCTGCATTGTGAATTAAGTATTTGTAAATCGGGGCTTAAAACGGCGTCAGGCACTTTCAGGTTCCAAAAGCTAATTAATAAGTGAATTATTAGTACTTTACCGTGCTTTATAGCCCTCTTGCAAAACATTCATTGTATGTTGCCCGCTGCTTGACTAAAATACAGCGCTTATTTATTACTACTGAGAAGCCTTATGTCATCTGCCGTTTACCTACAAGCTGGTCGCGATAAATCATTAAAAAGAAAACACCCTTGGTTATTTTCAAAAGCCATCAAAAAAATTAAAGGTAAACCTGGATTAGGCGACACAGTAACGATTCACGATAGCGAAGGTAAGTTTTTAGCAACTGCTGCTTATAGCCCTCATTCACAAATTCGTGCACGTGTTTGGAGCTTTGACGAAAAAGAAATCATCGATCAAAACTTTTTTGAACGCCGTTTACGTCGCTCATTAGAAGCACGGAGCCAAGTAATAGAAGAAGGCGGATTAACAGGCTTTAGATTATGTGCAGCTGAGTCTGATTACTTACCAGGCGTTACAATCGATAAATTTGATAATGTACTAGTTTGTCAGTTACTAAGTGCGGGTGCCGAGCGTCATAAAGGCGAGATTGTTGGCGCGTTAATGGCTATTTTTCCAGGTTCTAGCATATACGAGCGCTCAGACGTAGAAGTACGTACAAAAGAAGGTTTGGAGCCAATTAAAGGTGTTCTTTGGGGTAATGAGCCAACACAACCTGTACTTATTGAAGAAAACGGCTTAAAAATTGAAGTCGATATAATTGAAGGTCATAAAACCGGATTTTACTTAGATCAACGCGATAGCCGTGCTGCACTTGAGCGTTTTTCAAAAGACAAAACGGTACTTAACTGTTTTAGTTACACAGGTACATTTTCGTTGTACGCTTTGCGTGGCGGGTGTGAGCATGTCACTAACGTTGATGTATCGCAACCAGCGTTAGATACTGCTAAACGTAATGTTGAGCATAATAACTTAGACTTAAATAAAGTTGATTTTGTGAAGCAAGATGTCTTTAAGTTGCTGCGTCAATACCGCGACGAAGGCAGACAGTTTGATACCATCGTAATGGATCCACCAAAGTTTGCTGATAATAAAGCGCAGCTAACGGGCGCGTGTCGTGGTTATAAAGACATCAACATGATTGCTATGCAAATACTAAAACCAGGTGGAACACTACTGACATTCTCTTGCTCTGGCTTAATGGAGCAAAACCTATTTCAAAAAGTTGTTGCTGATGCGGCTCTTGATGCGGGCAAAGATCTACTTATAATGGAGCGATTAAATCAAGCAGCCGATCACCCAATTGCGGGTAGCTACCCTGAAGGCTTTTACTTAAAAGGCTTAATTTGTAAGGTTTTTTAATATCTAATCATTCAATTTAATTAGTTAAACTGAATGATTTCAAGGCCTGCTGTTATTGTGCCATCATCTTCTTTGCTGGCACGTATTACCTTAGCCGTTGCTTTTAACGGTGCAATGCTAGGGTGAGTAGACGCTATATCAACTGTTAAAATAGTATCTGGCTCAAGTAAATCATCCAAATGCAATGATAACCCTGTCGCGCTTAAATCAACACACTCTGCCGTATAATTCAAGCCAGCTACTGGTTCTACTGTTGTTAAATTTGCAGTCGCATTTACCTGCATACGTCTAAAGTTTCGTTTGTCATCTGTGAACATAAATCCCTCTATACTATTGTATTAATTTGCTCTAACAATACACTCATTGAAAATGGTTTTACTACATAAGCGTCGCATCCTGCGTCAAATCCGGCTTTTTTCTCCAACTCCGACTCAAGGCCAGATACCATAACAATAGGTATATTTTTTGTCTCCGGGGTATGTTTTAGCATACGACATGTATCGTAACCATCAAGTCCTGGCATGCACACATCAAGTAAAATTATATCAGGTGGATTAGCAACCGCTGATGCTAAACAACTTTTACCTGAATCAGCATAGCTCACATCAAATTTAGCAGTGAGTGCTGCTTTAAGAATTTCATAATTAAAATACTCGTCGTCGACGACTAGCAGCCGTCGTGTTTTAGGTTCGATCAATGAGGACATGGGTATGCCGTTTCCTTCTCAAAGCAAAAATAAGTCCTCCCATTAAGGTACTAAGCTTAATGGAAAATGCAAGTTTTATTCTATTTCTTTTATTGCATTTAAAATGCGTTTTGATGAAATAGGATAAGGAGTTCCTAATGTTTGGGCAAACAAAGAGACTCTTAGTTCTTGCTGCATCCAAAAAATAGCGGTTACTTCTTGGGGAGTTGGCAACCCTTTAGGTGTTTTATTAGTTAATTTCTTATATTCAATTGCCACTTTATCAAGTTCAAGTACGCATAACCTATCTCTGTTTGGATCAACTGGTAATTTTTCTAAGCGTTTTTGAATAGCTTTTAGGTAACGGATTAAATCCGTTATTTTATCTGCGCCATGCGCGCTCACAAAACCTTTAAATATAAGTGACTCAAGCTGTGATTTTATATCGCCGTGCGCCGTTATCATGGTTAAATCAACGCGCCCTTTCATTTTTTTATGCAGCGCGTGAGCAATACTTAATACTTGCTCAACCTGCGTTGCAATCGACACAACAGCATCACCGAGCTCACCGCGTATTTGCTCTTTTACTGTTTCAAATGCTTTTTCGTCACGTATATCACCGTGTTTAACTAATAAGCTATCGACACCTGCGGCTATACAGTCATCAATTAAATCAGCTATTTTACCAAATGGATTAAAGTACAAACCCAGCTTTGCTTTATTCGGTAAGTTTTGTTGTAAATACTTAATTGGCGATGGCACATTTAATAACACTAAACGGCGCAAACCTTGTTGATGTGCTTGCTGCGCTTTTGCTTCGTTATCAAACAGCTCCACTGCAGCGGCTGATTTTTTATCCACCAGCGCAGGGTATGCTTTTATCTCATATTGGCCTTGTTTTTTAACATATGAAGATGGCAGCTCACCAAAATCCCATTGTGTTAGGTCTGATTTTTCAATGCCTTTATCGGCTACTTTAGAGAGTGTTTCGGTTACTTCACCTTGCAGCTCTGCTTTAAGTTTGGCTAAATCAAGTCCACGAGCAAGTAACTTATCGTGTTCATCTCGTACTTCAAACTGCAATCTTAAATGCGGTGCAAGCGCGGTTAAATCCCATGCCTCTGGATCAACTTTTACACCTGTCATTCTCAATAAACGCGTCGTTAATGCATCAATTAAGCTCCCTTGCATTGGCTCAATCGCTGCCAGCACTGCATCAGCATAGTTTGGTGCTGGCACAAAATTACGACGAAGCGATTTAGGCAATGACTTTATAAGCCCACTTATTAGCTCATGCCTAAATGCTGGTATGTGCCAGTCAAAACCACTTTCTTGCACTTGATTCAACAGCGCGACCGGTATTTGTACCGCAACGCCATCAACGGCTTGGCCTGGATCAAAATGATAAGCAAGCGGCAATATAATATTGTCTTGCTGCCATGTATCAGGGTAGTCAAACTCGGTTATATTACTTGCACCATGCTGCATTAACTCTTCACGAGTCATGTGTAAGTAATGCTTATTTTGTTGTTTTTGTGTTTTATACCATTTTAAAAATGCAGCGCGGTTATTAATTTCTTTGGGTATTTTTTTATCGTAAAATTCAAATAACGTTTGCTCATCAACTAAAATATCACGACGACGTGACTTATTTTCCAGAACTTGAATATCTTCTATTAGCTCACTGTTAAATGCTAAAAAGCGCTCGTTTAAGCCCAGTTCTTGCTCAACTAATGCAGTGCGTACAAAAAGCTCTCGACTCACTTTAGGATCAATGTTGCTATAAACACAGCGGCGTTTGTTTACAACGAGTAGGCCGTACAAAGTTTGCTGCTCAAACGCAATTACCGCACCTGGCTTTTTCTCCCAATGAGGTTCTGTGTAACTACGTTTTACTAGGTGTTGTGCTAATGGCTCTACCCAGTTAATGTCTATTTTTGCATTTGTGCGAGCATATAATTTACTGGTTTCTACCAGCTCTGCTGACATGATCCATTTAGGGCTCTTTTTAAATAAACCTGAACCCGGAAAAATATGAAACTGACTATTACGTGCGCCTTTGTATATTTGTTTTTCATCTTTAAAGCCAATGTGGCTTAGCATCCCGCTTAATAACGCCTTGTGCACAAGCTCGCCATCAGCCGCTTGGCTGGTTGCTTTCATGCCCATTTCGTTACACACAGTACTTATTTGATAAACAATATCTTGCCATTCACGCAGACGCATATAGGCCAAAAAGTCTTTTTGACACAGCTTTCTAAATTGGCCGTTAGTCAGCTCGCTTTGCTGCTCTTCTAGGTAATTCCATAAGTTTAAAAAAGCGATAAAATCTGAATCTGGGTCGTCAAAACGACCGTGCTTTTCATTGGCCGCAGCACGTTTTTCTTGTGGGCGTTCACGTGGGTCTTGAATAGACAATGCTGCCACAATAATAATCACTTCACGCAATGCGCCAAGTTTATGGGCCGTAAGTACCATTTTAGCTAAACGAGGGTCAACCGGTAATCGGCTAAGCTCTCTACCTGAAGCGGTTAAACTCGTTTTGTTATCACGTTTGTCTGGTTTTACTGCTTGTAGTTCTTCTAATAACGATAGACCATCACTTATATTACGGCTATCTGGCGCTTGCACGAACGGAAATTGCGCCATATCACCAAGCCCGAGTGCCAACATTTGTAAAATAACAGACGCAAGGTTAGTACGCAGTATTTCAGGGTCGGTAAACTCTGGGCGCGATAAAAAATCATCCTCAGAGTACAAGCGAATACAAATACCCGCTTCAACACGTCCACAACGACCCATACGCTGATTAGCACTTGCTTGTGATATAGGCTCTATTGGCAAGCGCTGTACTTTTGTACGATAGCTGTAGCGACTTATACGCGCAGTACCTGGGTCTATTACATAACGAATACCCGGCACGGTGAGTGACGTTTCGGCTACGTTAGTCGATAAAATAATATGGCGACGAGAATGTGGCGCAAATATACGGTTTTGCTCTGCGTTAGATAAGCGCGAGTAAAGTGGCAATACATCAGTGTGTTTTAAATTACGCTTGCTAAGTGCATCAGCGGTATCGCGTATTTCACGCTCACCATTTAAAAATATGAGAATATCGCCAGGGCCTTCAGCGCACAGCTCATCAACGGCATCAAAAATACCTTGTAGCTGATCGCCCTCCGCTTCCATATCATCTTTATTAATATCAGTAATAGGGTTGTAGCGCACATCAACAGGGAAAGTACGACCCGATACTTCTATAATGGGCGCATCATCAAAGTGCTTTGAAAAGCGCTCAGGATCAATAGTCGCTGAGGTAATTATTATTTTTAAATCAGGGCGTTTTGGAAGTAGGTTTTTTAAGTAACCTAGAATAAAGTCGATGTTTAAACTACGCTCATGCGCTTCATCGATAATAATCGTGTCGTATTGATTTAAAAAGCGGTCTTGCTGAATTTCTGCCAGTAAAATACCGTCAGTCATCAGTTTTACATACGTATTATTAGAAACCTGATCGCTAAAACGTATTTTAAAGCCAACTTGCTGACCAAGCTCACACTTCATTTCTTCAGCAATACGATTAGCCACGGTACGCGCTGCTAATCGGCGTGGTTGCGTATGCCCTATTAAACCATCAACACCACGACCAAGCTCTAAACACATTTTAGGTATTTGAGTTGTTTTACCTGAGCCCGTCTCACCGGCAATAATAACCACTTGGTTATTTGCAATGGCGTCTTTAATTAATTCCTTTTTTTGACTTACTGGCAATTGCTCAGGGTAAGTCACTTTAGGGAGGCCAGCTAAGCGCTTATCGCGTAATTCTTGGCTACGGGTTATATCAGCCGCTATTTTTTCAAGCGCGTTGGCATGCTTGTTTTCATCGGTTATTTTTTTTACGCCATGTAAGCGTTTTTTGAAAATGAATTGATCTTTTTTTAAGCACGTTTTTAGCTCGCCAAACAACTGACCTAGGTTTACCACCCGCATACCTTATAAAATTAGTTAAAGAGCCGTAATTGTATCAAATTAAACGGCTGGGGTTAATCCTACAAAATGCATAACGCGGGGTTGTTTGTTATATAAACGCTGTTATTGAACTAAACGGTGAATAATAAATTTATTTTAAGCAGTTATTTTCAGCGCTAACTACATTGAATAAATTAAATGACGTTGGCTTATTCGTCGTTAAAAATGCCCACGTAGGTCGCTTGCGTATTCGATTTACTAGCTCGATACATGCCAGAGGTATTAAACGGCAAGCTAATATTACCCTTAGTATCAATAATAATGACGCCGCCAGTGCCACCAATGGGCTTAAGCACACCGTTTATAACTTCATCCCCTGCTTCGGCTATGGTTTTACCTTGGTACTTAACGCGCGCACATATATCGCTTGCTACGTTATAGCGAATAAAGTATTCACCGTGTCCTGTTGCTGATACCGCGCACGATTCATTTTCAGCAAATGTTCCGGCCCCAATTACCGGCGCATCCCCCACGCGGCCATAACGTTTTGCCGTCATACCACCGGTTGATGTACCTGCTGCTAAATTACCATTTTTATCAAGCGCCACTGCGCCAACCGTGCCCATTTTGTAAGAGTTAGGTAATGCTTTGTGCGCGGCTTGGTACTCTTTACTGGTTGCTTTGGCTTTATCTAATTTTTGTTTTGCTTTTAAAAGTGCTTTGTAACGAGATTCGGTATCAAACAAGTTATTTTCGATAAGCTCAACACCTTGCTCTTTAGCAAACTCCTCAGCGCCTTGCCCACTGAGCATTACGTGTACAGAGTTATCCATTACCAAACGCGCTAAATTAATTGGGCTCTCAATATGCTTTACACCCGCAACTGCACCTGCTTCACGGTTTCGACCATCCATTATTGATGCATCAAGCTCATGTCCGCCATCGTAAGTGTATACCGCTCCACGCCCTGCATTAAAATAAGGGGATTGCTCTAATACTGCAATTGCTGCAGTCACCGCATCTAAGCTTTCGCCGCCTTGATGTAATACTTTATAACCTGTCTCTACTGCTTGCGTTAATTTTGCCCGATACTCTTTTTCTTGAGCGGGTGTAAATCGTGCTTTTTCTATTGTCCCTGCCCCACCATGAATCGCAATGGCAAAAGGAGTCTCTGCAGCTAATGCACTATTGCTTAAAGCAACAAGGCTGCTCGCAAAAATGGCTAATAATGGTATTTTCATAATGAGTTCTTTTATGGGGAAGTTATAAACCAATGTGAATGGTTGCGGGCTTAATTTCAACCAAAGTGAGTTTAATGACATAAAAAAAGCGCCTTAAGGCGCTTTTTAAAATTTTACGTGTTTGTAATACCAATTTTATTAAAAACATGATTATTCTAGCGTATTAAATAGCTCACTAACTACGTTGAAAATTATTTATATAGAACAACTATGTATCATAATTTTAGCCTTGTTATTGAGCTATTTTCTTATCGCTATAATAGAACACTAATTTAATGCAATTGGTATAATTAAGCTTGTTGAGCTTTTAAACGCGCTAAACGTGCTACTTGATGAGTAGACGTTAAGAAAGAATAAATTGGTGCTAAGTAACCACGTTTACGAAGCTCTAGGAAATCAGCATCGCTTAGCTCGTTTAGCTTTTTCTCATCGATAAGGTAAATACCGTTTATGTCTTTTTTCTCGCCTTTAATGTCTACTGTAAGCGTTTGCGCAATTAGTAGCTCTTTATCAGCAAGGAATTTAGTGAACGCTTCAGTTACTTGAGAAAACTCAATAAAAGATACAAGCGCTTCTTTACGACGTTTTAGGTAATCAGTCTCTTCGCCATTTTCGAATAATGCGTTGCCTTCATCTTCACCAACAAGCGCACTTGCTTCATCAATTACAATGCCGAATTGATCTTGCTCTGGGTGCTTAACTAGACCCAGTGGGTAACGAGTAGATGCCATTGGTGCAAATGCTGCTGTCCATTTACCATCTTCTACAAAAAGGTTTTCGCCTGGCTCAAGACCAAACATAGCGACAGCTTGGTAAGTGTCATTTTCGTTATTTTTAACGAATGACATTGGAAACTCGTTTGCTACACGTGCAAACTCATGTGCAACTACTGGCACTAAATGTTGAGTTTTCATGAATTCTACATTGATGCCATTTTTAATTTTAATGTTGGCATGTTTTTCGTTGTGTAAAGGCTGTACTTGTTGCTCCGCCATGTTACTGCTCCGTTTATTTTTAGTTTATGTGTTTCATTTTTAATACCTTAAGGCTAATGCTTTTGAAACCAAAAAGGAAGGGAAACTTTTATGACAGTCGTCATCAAAAAATAAAATTTAACTAAATCCAAGCGTTGCTAAAAAACACACAACCAAAACACATAAAATCAGATTAAAAACAATACACTTAATGATTGTTTTTAATACAAGTTACGGATACTCATTCACATTGATTAACAGTCAGAGTGCGTTTATTTATAGTGTTTAGACTTAAATTTGAACAAATAAAAAAGGCAGCTTATATAAGCTGCCTTTAAAAATCACATTGGTACTTTAATTTATGGCGCCCAATACACTTCAATATTTATGCTTGGGTGGTTAAGTACAGCGCGAAGTGGCATATCATTAACATCGCCCCCCGCTTTTGCTTGCTTATAAACAGCGAGTTTTTCTTCACCGCTAATTAAAAGCTTAACTACTTTAGATTGCGCAATGGCATTTAACGTAAGTGTCATGCGCTCAGTAATACTACCCGTCACATCACTTTGTATCGCATTAATTGCACATACTGTTTGCTCAGTTGTTAAACCGTGCTCTAAACCTTCTGCATTTGGGAATAACGACGCTGTATGACCATCTGGGCCCATGCCTAGAATAGTTACATCGTATGGCGCTTTTAAAGCACTGTAAGCAGCTTCACACACTTCACTGCCTTGCTGCGCGGTTGCAGCATCGTTTTTCATGGTTATAAAGTTTGCAGCACTGCCAAAATTTTGTAATAACGTGCTTTTAATAAATGCTTCGTTACTTTTTTCATGGCTTGGGTCTACCCAGCGTTCATCAACCATAGCAACATCAACATGTTGCCAATCTAAATCAAGCGTTGATAAATGCTTATAAGCTGGCGCAGGAGACGAGCCACCCGACACCATTAATACAGCACGGCCATCATTTTTAATGCCATCACGTAGTGATTGCTCAAGCGTTGCAGAAAGCTCTTTCGTCAACGCATCTTTATTATCAAAAAATTTCTCAACTAATGTTGCCATATTTATGCCTTATCGCCCGCGTTAAACCATACATGGCTCTTCTCTGCCAATAACTCATCGGCATCATCAGGACCCCAGCTACCTGCACGATAAAGTGCCGGTTTGCCTTTTTCTTGCCATCTGTCAATAATTGGATCAATCCATTTCCATGCTTGACGTACTTCATCACGATGAATAAATAACGATGGGTTATCGGCAGCCGCATCAAGCATTAAACGCTTGTATGCATCTGAGTGAAAACCGTTACTGTAAGCTTGTGAAAGCTCAATATTCATTGTTACTGGTTCAAGTTGCATTTCCAAATTATCGAGGCGCTTAGACATAAGCGTTAGTTGAATTGTTTCCTCTGGCTGCAAGCGAATAACAAGGCGATTTGGCTCAATATTACCTACGTTATCTTCGTAAATATTATGAGATACTTTTTTGTATTCAACCACAATTTCTGCACAGCGCTTAGCCATACGTTTACCTGTACGAAGATAAAATGGAACACCAGCCCAACGCCAGTTATCAATGTGTGCACGAATCGCAACAAAGGTTTCTGTTTTGCTAGAGCCTTCTTTTAGTTCTTCAAGATAACCGGGTACAATTTTACCATTTAAGTCACCAGGCACATATTGACCGCGCACAATATTTTCATCAACATCGCTACCATTCAGTGGGCGAAGTGCTTCTAATACCTTTAGCTTTTCATTTCGGATACTGCTGGCGTTAAGTTTATTGGGCGCTTCCATTGCAACTAAACACAGTAGCTGTAACAAGTGGTTTTGAACCATGTCACGAAGTGCACCGGCTTTATCATAAAAACCAGCGCGGCTTTCAAGGCCAACCGTTTCTGACAAGCTAATTTGGATGTTATCAATAGACTTAGCATCCCACATATTTTCAAACAATGAGTTTGAAAAACGCAGCGCCATTAAGTTTTGTACTGTTTCTTTACCTAAGTAATGATCAATTCGGAAAATTTGCTCTTCATTAAAAAACTCTGCAATTTTTCCGTTAATTGCTTCAGCAGAATCACCGCAATAGCCAATTGGTTTTTCAACAACAACACGTGATGTAGGGGTAATTAAACCTTTCGTAGAAAGTATTTCACAGCAAGTGCCGTATACAGCTGGCGGAAGAGATAAATAAAACACACGCGATTTAGTGCTTTCATGCTCATCTAAAATGCCTTTTAGCACATCCCAATTATCATCCGCTTCTGTAACATTACTTACTACTGGCACTAAAAAAGTAGAAAACGCTTTCCAATCTTTAGCGTTAAACTCACCTTTGCTTAAAAATTCTTGTAATGCTTTATGCGCTGTTTCTACGTATTCAGCACGTTTAGATTCTTCGCGCACTGTTGGTAGGATACGTGAGCCTTCAGGTAAATTACCTTCTTGATATGCTCTGTACATTGCAGGTAGTAATTTGCGTAACGCAAGATCACCACCGCCCCCAAAAATTATAATATCAAAAGGATTAAGCATAGTTACTCTCTACGTTGTGATACCCAGTACATTTTATAAATGCGCGGGTATGCCTATTTATTGCTAGATTAGATGGCTTTTATAACTGTATTTAAATAAAAGCCTGCTGAATTGTTCTGTATTGATGATTTATTATTATTTATTTTATCATTTGCGCTTATTAAATGAGCCTTAGGGGCCCTGTATCTCCTCTCACAAAAATACAGACCCTAAGCACTCCAGCGCTACCCGTTCAAAGGTACTCGGTTTACTTACTTACGTAAGCGAATTTTTTACTGCGTACGGTTTTGCTTGTAGTACGCCATTAAGCCGTTTGTCGAACTATCATGGGCGTGTTTTACGCTTTCATCAGTGAGCTCACTTTCAATTTTAGATGCTAACCCTTTACCTAGCTCTACACCCCATTGATCAAACGAACATATTTCTAAAATAATGCCTTGGCAAAATATCTTATGTTCATACAGTGCAATTAAACGACCCACTGTTTTAGCATCTACAGTATCTAATAACATAGATGTTGTAGGACGATTGCCTTGATGAATTTTATGATTTAATAACTCATCAATCTCTGCTTGCGATTTACCCTTAGCGGTTAAATCAGCTGTAACTTGCGCTGCATCTACACCACTCATCATCGCTTCTGTTTGTGCAAAGAAGTTCGATAATAAAATATCGTGATGTTTATCAACATTCACTTGTGGTTTAACTGATGCAATAAAATCTGCAGGTACAATTACATTACCTTGGTGTAAGCACTGATAAAAGGCATGCTGACCATTAATACCCGTCATGCCCCAAATAATTGGAACCGTGGTGTAAGGTACCGTTTCGCCCGCAAAGTTAACGTGCTTACCATTACTTTCCATTTCGCCTTGCTGTAAATAAGCTGGCAACATATGCAGAGCTTGGTCGTACGGTAATATAGCTTGCGCTGTATAACCTAAAAAGCTCGTATTCCATACACTAAGCAACGCCATAATTAATGGTATATTTTGCTCAAACGGCGCAGATTTAAAGTGCTCGTCTATTTCAAACGCACCTTCTAAAATTGCTTCAAAGGCGTCGTAGCCTAAATATAAAGCAATGGGTAAGCCTATCGCACTCCAAAGTGAAAAGCGACCGCCAACCCAATCCCACATAGTGAATACGTTTTCGTCGCTGATACCAAAGGCTGCCGTTTTTTCTAAATTTGTACTTACTGCAACAAAATGCTTTGCAATTGTACTTTCATCTTTTGCTGTTTGTAAAAACCAATCAACGGCTGTTTTAGCGTTTGTCATGGTTTCTGACGTAGTAAATGTTTTTGACGAAATAACAAATAATGTTGTTTCAGGATCAATGGCTTTTAAAACAGACGAAATTTGTACACCGTCAGCATTAGATACGTAATGAACATTCAATGTATCATCTGCCAGTGCTTTTAATGCCTCGGTTGCCATTTGCGGACCAAGGTTAGAGCCACCAACACCAATACTTACAACATCTTTTACCGCTTTGCCGGTATAGCCTAGCCATTTTCCGCTACGAACTTTTTCAACAAACACTTTAATTTTAGCTAATTCGTTATCTACTGCTTGTGTCACGTTTTCACCATCAACAATGAGTGGTGTATGAGCACGATTGCGAAGTGCCGTATGCAGTACTGAGCGATTTTCAGTGATATTAATTTTTTCACCACTGAACATTTTATCGCGCCACGATGCAATATCGCAATCTTTAGCAAGCGACATTAAGTTAGCAAAAACATCGTTATCAATAAGTTGCTTAGAATAGTCGAATAATACACCAGGTACTTGAGTAGAAAACTGAGAAAAACGCGTGTCATCTTGTGCAAATAACGTTTTCAGATGTGTTTGTTTCATCTTAGCTGCACTTTGTTCGAGTGCTTGCCAACTTGCTAGTTGCGTTCGGTTAGACATGAGAATACCCTCTAAATTTTTCAACCAATTGATTTAAAAATGCTTTTTATAAAATAAAAACGATAAAAATTGCTTATTCACACTAAAATAAAACGCCGATAGTATAACTAAAAATGCAAAAAAAGTGCTGTTTTTATAATTTTAGATGCAGATGATAACGCAATTTTTAGCTTTTGACACCGGTATCATAAAGATTTTATAAATTAATTTACCTGTAATTTTAAAGGCACCTGCCATAGCTTAATTGATTAAAATGAAATATTGATGAATTTTCATAAGCACAATAATTACTTTATATAGTTATTCACTAATTACTGTACTTGTTTGCCTTGCGATCAAATCGACC
This sequence comes from Pseudoalteromonas sp. 20-92, assembly GCF_030847595.1. Classification (NCBI taxonomy): domain Bacteria; kingdom Pseudomonadati; phylum Pseudomonadota; class Gammaproteobacteria; order Alteromonadales; family Pseudoalteromonadaceae; genus Pseudoalteromonas; species Pseudoalteromonas sp. 20-92. The sequence continues at coordinate 14,860 of NZ_JANJGQ010000008.1, read as the reverse complement.
TTAAAAACAAAAAATCGGCCCTAAAGCCGATTTTGTATAAATTACAATCTTTGTTTAATTGCTAAGCGCTAACCCACCATTTAAATTATAAACAGCTTTATAACCCAGCTGCATTAAATTACTCGCAGCAATTTTTGAGCGGTTACCACTGCGGCATAATAAAATGTATTTGTTATTTTTGTTCAACTGTCCTTCAAATACCGCATTCGCCATTCTGCTAAGCGGTATATTTAATGTTTTTTCATCGAGTATATTAAATAACTGGGCAACATTATTTGCGCCGTGTTCGTATGGCTCGCGTGTATCAATTAAATATACATCGCTGGTGTTTAACATTATTTTAGCGTCATCAAAATTTAATTGCAGTGTATCTACTTCAGGTAGCGCATTTACATAACCGCACAGTTGTGTGTTATTCACTTGTTTTGAAGCATCGTACTGCTGCTTTTCAATTACAAATTCATCAACTGAAATACTGCCGCTCACTAACACATTGAGTAATGGCGTTTGGCTTTGCTGAACGGCCCAGTTCATAGCAAAACATTGTTGGTAGTCGTGCCCTGAGCAAATAATACTAATGTTATTTAGTTGCTCGCTTATTACTAAAATAGAGCGAGCCATAGCTTTTGCATCCCCACCCATAAGGGAAGTATTGCCGAGTCCTGCAGGCAGAATTAAATCACCACAAAAACAATAACGCGTTTCGCCACTACTGTTTTTTAATAAATAACTTACGCTATCTTTGCTATGCCCAGGTGTAGCAACTTTTTCAAGTGCGTCATTTGCTAAGCTAATATTTGCTGCGCCTACGGGCCAACCTAGCGAATCAACCTCACCTTTTACAACTCTTGATGCAAGAACGCTGGTTAACAAATTAGTCGCTGACTCTCGCTCTTGATGAAGATGAGTATTAAGCACCGCTGAAATAGTTAGATCTTGTGTATTGGCTATTTTTTCAAAACGCGGAATAAGCTCAATAATCGGGTCTATTATAACTGCATGTTTATCATCGCTCACATAAAGCCAACTACATGCACCTTGGTGCCTAAATTGAGTAAGGCCCAGTGCGCACACTTCTTGCTGTGGTGTCGTACTGTCAGACACGATTAAACAGTTTGCTTGTAATATTGTTCTTAGAGCGCGAATACGACCACAAGCATTATCAATATCTTGCTGTGTTGCCGCAGGTCCAAACGAAAGTCTAATTGCGTTTTCGCTTTGCCACTTGCTTGCACCCATTGCATCTAAAACAAAACTTGTTGATGCCCCCGTACTACAAGCCGAGCCTCCACTTACGCGTATGCCCGCCGCATCAAATAAATCAATCACCTCTTTGCTTGTTAAATCGTTAACAGCAAAATTAAGTGTAGTGGGCACGCTATAAGCAAAGTCGTGATTAAATGTAATATTGCCAAAGGTATCTACAATTGCACTTTGTAATTGACTGCGATAGGAATTAAGTACATCAACTGATTTAAATGTGCTGCCTGATTTATCGAGCAACAGACTAAATAGCTTATTTAGCCCTGCAATACCGGGTAGATTTTCGGTGCCTGAACGCATTCCACTCTCTTGACCGCCACCCGCTATAAAAGGTGTATACGCACTGTCACTACGAATATATAAAAAGCCAATACCCTTGGGCGCATAAAGCTTATGCCCCGAAAAAGGGGCGTAATCTATTGTTGTGTCACTCAGCGCGAGTGCCTGTTTACCAAGCGCTTGCACGCAATCCACCATCCACGATACATTTTTATTGCGGCTACGAATTACCTGCTCAATAGCGGGTAAATCTTGATATACACCGGTCTCGTTATTAACGGCCATGGTGCAAATCATCAATGCATTATTAATATGCTCTGCAATAAAATCTAAGTCTAAAATACCGTTACTATCCACTGGAATAGCAAGCACTTCAGCGTTAATGTCAAGTACGCTATTCCAATGTTTAAGTGTATTTGGCACCGCTTTATGCTCAGTTGCGCCATATAATAATACTGGGTTTTTAACTGGGTATTTTTTAGCATTAATAAGCGTAGAAACTACTGCTGTTTGAATGCCTTCTGTCGCGCCAGACGTAAATAAAATATCGCCATTACTTGCGCCGATAACAGTGCGTGCTTTTTGACGTGTTTGTTCTAATAAATGCTTGGCTTGAATGCCTGTAATATGGGGACTTGAAGGATTACCAAAACAAATTTGCATAGTATGAGAAACAACATCAGCAATACAAGGCAACACAGGTGTGGTTGCGTTTGCATCAAGGTAAACTTGTTTTACTGGCTCATCGTGCAATAAAAAATCTGACATTAAAAAACGCACCTTATTACTAAAAAATATATCTTATTACCAATAGTACATAACTTTACAGGTAATGAGTAATAACCAATTAGCACTAGAGGTGCGTTTACTATTCTTTTTTAAACTAAAAGTCTGTTTACCTAACCTTAACTCTGGTTACTTAACTCTTCATGGGTTGACGACCAGGCTGTTATTAGCGCTTTTACTAATGAAGCCAATGGGATGGCAAAAAACACTCCCCAAAATCCCCATAAGCCACCAAAAAATAATACTGCGACAATTATAAACACCGGATTCAAATCAACCGCCTCAGAAAATAACAGTGGCACAAGTACGTTTCCATCAAGCGCCTGAATAATTCCGTAAATAATTAAAATAGTCCAAAACTGCGTTTCTAGGCCAAATTGAAATAGCGCCACGGCCGCTACGGGTATAGTCACAAGAGCAGCACCCACAAACGGAATTAACACAGAAAAACCAACTAACACACCTAGTAACGCCGCATAACGTAAATCTAAAACGGTAAATGCAATAAACGACACACCACCAACAATCAAAATTTCAAACACTTTACCGCGAATATAATTCATGATTTGCTGATTCATTTCGTTCCATACTTGCAAAATTAAGCGTCGTTGTTGGGGAATGAGTTTAGCTACGCTTCCTGTAAGCTCTAACTTATCTTTAAGCATAAAAAATACAAGTAAAGGTACAAGTACCAAATAAATTAACCAAGCAACCACATCTTTTAAAGAAGTAAGCGAAAACGACAACACCACTTGGCCAAACTCAATAACTTTAGCCTCTACTGTTGCAACAATTGCTTGTACTTGCTCAGTATTAATCAAACTAGGGTATTGTTCGGGTAAAGCCAACAAGTAAGACTTCCCCTGCTCTACCATGTGTGGGGTTTCTTGTACTAAATTACTTGTTTGTTGCCAAAGTACCGGACCTATAACTAAAATAAGCGTCAACATAATGCCGGTAAATACCAACATCACAATGACCGTTGCTGTAAAACGCTTTAAACCAAAGCGCTCTAAATGAAGTACAGGCCAGTCAAGTAAATAAGCGATTACAAGAGCAACCAGCACTGGCACTATTAAGGAGCCAAAAAAATAAAGTAAGGCAACTGATGCCAATAATAAAAATAATAAGGTAACCGAATGAGGATCCGAAAACTTTCTTTCGTACCATGTTTTTACATATTCAAACACGTAATGGCTCCACTAATAACAACCCTTGTTGTTTATTTAAATTGTAACTATAAGCATATTTTTTCAAAAATCGTTCTATATCATCAACGTTTTCATCGTTATTTAAACTAAAAGTGATACTTTGTTGTAATGATAATGCTTTACGCAAGCCCAATTTAAACTGAATAAACTGTTGAGGACACCTATAAATTCGCAAATCTTGTTGTAACATACTCGCTTTACCAATTTATTAAAATGAATAATAAGTCACATAATCACGGTCTTATTTTTATAACACGTGAACAAATGTAACTTTTTCTTAAAACAACCCCTGCAATGGTTTATCCTGTATACCATAGTTAGTAATAAGGATAAGTTAATGCCTGGCACGCATAATAAAGCGCAACTACCAAGTAATCCAACACTCAAAGAGATTAATTGGTTTAAAAAGCAAATAAATTGGGGGGAATTACCTCCTTTTTATCATTTAGTTGCTTCCTCAGTCAGCGAATCTGAGGGGATATTAGAGCATGGTTTTGACAACGCTGTTAAACAGCTTATTAATAAACGCAACTGGAATTTAGACTTATTAGAGGGCTATGAAGATAACTTAGGTGAAATCCATACCAAAAATAAGCCTCGAATAGCACTTCATCAAGTGTTTACCGACCGCGGTTTTGAACTTTGGGCGCAACCTTATGCAAAAGACGTAGTCATAGATCAGTATATAAAAGGAAACCGCTTTGTTGAATTTAAAGTATGGGATCCTATTTCAATGAAAAGCCTGATCAGAATAAACCAATTACATAAATTTGTTGGCTTTTATTTTGAAAGTGGCGACAAAGCTGATAAAGCACTTATATTACATGCACACAAAGTAGTTCATAAAATTATTACTTTTTTGCAGCGCGAATTGAACGTTGTAAAGCTTGATGGAGTCACAATAAAAGAACTATACCAATTGTGCGAAAAAGACAGCCGTGCAAGTAGTGACGAAATAGACATTGCCAAAATTGCTATTGGTGAACCAATAAACAAGGAATAAAATGCAGCTAAAATCAGCCTTTATGACTTTATGCAGTGCCGCACTTACATTTGGCCTATTAGTAGGTGAGCCTTTAAAGGCGCAAACCAACTTTACACTTCCTGATTTAGGAACGTCAGCATTACAAGCACTTCCACTCGAAAAAGAACAAGCGATTGGCGAAGTAATGATGATGCAAATAAGAGGCTCATCGCCAGTAATTAACGATCCTGTACTTGATGAGTACCTAACTACGATTGGCCGCAAACTTGTAGCAAATGCTAATGACGTACGCTTTCCATTTTCATTTTTTTGGATAAACAACCCTGAAATTAATGCGTTTGCATTTTATGGCGGACACGTTGGCGTACACACAGGCTTAATTGCTCAAGCCGATAACGAGAGCCAGTTTGCCTCGGTACTCGGGCACGAAATTGCTCACGTAACACAGCGCCACTTAGCACGTAGAATACAGCAGCAACAAGATAACAGTGCCTTGACCATTGCTGGTATGATTGCCGGTATATTGGCAACGGTTGTTGCACCTGATGCAGGTATTGCTATTATTTCAGCGAGCCAAACACAATCAGCTTTTAGCCAGCTAACCCATAGCCGCTCAGCCGAGCAAGAAGCTGATCGTATAGGCATGCAAACACTAAACAATGCAGGCTTTGATGCCCGTGCATCAAGTGAATTTTTAACCAAGCTAGCCGCGCAAATTCGTTACAAATATAAGCCACCTGCATTTTTATTAACTCACCCATTACCTGAAAGTCGAGTATCTGATGTGCGCTTGCGTGCTGAGCAATTTCCGGTGCGTTACCTAACACCTAGTCTTAATTTTAACTTAGCAAAAAGCAGAGTACTAGCTCGCTACGACAATAAGCCTGAAAACGCTGAAGCACTGTTTAGAAAATTAATACGTGAAAAAAATTACGATAATACAGCATTAAAATATGGCCTAGCTATAAGTTTGCTCGATCAGAAAAAACTTGACGAAGCACAACCTATATTAGATGAACTGTTACAAAGTGATCCTAAAAACCTATTTTACATAGATACAAAGACCGACTTACTCATCGCGCAAGAAAAAGCCGATGAAGCGGTTAAATTTTTAGCCGAGTTAAACAATTACCGCCCTAATAACCAAGTAATTACCCTTAATTATGCTAATTCGGCACTGGAAGCTAAACAATATGAATTAGCAGAGAACATACTTAAGAGTTTTTTACTTGAAAAGCCAGATCATAGCCTAGGTAAACAATTGCTTGCCGACACTTATAAAAAACAAGATAAACTAGCAGCCTACCACGAGGCTAATGCTGATGTATTATCGCAATATGGTGCTTATTTAAAAGCCGCTGACGAAATCCAAAAAGCACTTAACTTCGTAGAATCAACAGAACTTGTAAAGCAGCAACGATTAAAAGCCTTGCTTACCCAATATCGTCGTTTACAAAAAGAGCTTGCAAGGCTTTAAGTCTGCAAGCGCTTACCCTAAAATAGGCGAAACTTAATATTTGGATACATTTTATGTCTGTTACTCTTTACCATAATTCGCGCTGCTCTAAATCACGCGAAACACTTGCCTTATTACAAAGTAAATCTGTAGAGCCAACTATTGTCGAATACCTAAAAACACCACTGACTCACGAGCAAATTTCAACCCTTGTAAGCCAACTTGGTTTTTCATCGGCACGTGAACTAATGCGTACCAAAGAAGATGACTACAAAGCGCTTAACTTAAAAGATGAAACGCGCGAAAATGCACTTATTGATGCCATGGTAAAAAACCCTAAACTGATTGAGCGCCCTATTGTTGTTAACAACGGTAAAGCTGCTATTGGTCGTCCACCCGAAAACGTATTAAGCGTTTTATAATGAGCACAACCATAGTGGTACTTTATCACTCTAGCCACGGTTCAGTTGAAGCTATGGCACATGAAATAGCGGAGTCAGTAGAGCAACAAGGCGCAACTGCACTGCTTCGCACGTTTGTAGCTAAAAACGCACACGATATCGTAATAACCAAAGATGATTTAATTAATTGCGATGGCCTTGCATTTGGCACGCCAACGCGATTTGGCATGATGGCCTCTCAAGCAAAAAGCTTTTGGGAAACCACCAGCGACTTGTGGCTAAAAGGCCAACTAATCGATAAGCCAGCGTGTGTATTTTCGTCATCAAGTAGTATGCATGGTGGAAATGAAGCAACCTTACTTAACTTATCTCTGCCATTATTACACCACGGCATGATGCTGTTGGGCGTGCCATACGATGTGCCCGAACTACTTGCAACACAAACCGGTGGAACACCATACGGTGCAACACACGTCGCTGGCAGCGCTAACAGTGCACAGCTAAGCAAAGACGAAATTAAAATATGCCAAAGCGTTGGTAAACGCCTTACTCACATTGCGAGAAAACTTAAATGAATACAGCTGACAACCCAGCTAAAAAGCCAATTACGATAAAATTTCAACGTGCCGCACTATTTGGCTATGTAGGTTTGCTTGTTCTAATTCCATTGTGGATGTATTTTGTACCCCCTCTAAACGGTAATGCGAGCTTAGTATCTTTATTTTTGCCCATCATTCCGTTACTGCTGCCACTAAGAGGCATTATTAAAGACAACACTTACACCTATGCGTGGGCTAACTTTATTGTAATGCTGTATTTTATTCACGGGCTTACCATGCTCTGGGCAGCGCCAGCTGAACTGATATGGGTATTATTGGAGCTTGTATTTGCATCCGCCATGTTTATTGGTTGTACATATTATGCACGGCATCGCGGTCAAGAACTTGGTTTAAAAATCCGTAAACTTAAAGAAGAACTTGCAGAAGAAAAAGCGGCAAACGAGCACAATAAATAGCGTAAACCATAAGCAAAAAAAACCGTGTTTAAAGTTAATTAAACACGGTTTTTTTATAAATAATTTGACTGTTTTTACACTTACAAAAACCTGCTTATATAGGGTCAATTTATTCAAATATTTTATAGGTTGGCATTAGCTAAACCAAATCACTCAAAGCTGTGAGGGTCACAATACCAGCTAAACCCAGCTGAGCAACTAAACTAACCAAAGAAAATACCCTAAGTATAAACAAACCCCAAGGGTGTTTTATATGAGGATATAAAGCACAACGCTTTAGAGTGGTTGCAAAGAAAAAACACACCACTGCAATCATGGTTAACGTAAGCGTTAGTTCGCTTTTTATAGTAATTGTTTCATCAAAAAAGAAAAACAATTGTAACGGTAAAAACAACGTCACAATAGCATGTAAAGCATGCACCTTTTTAATACGATCAAATTGACCTTCAGGCGACAACTCTTTAATTCCAAAGTCACGTTCTAAGCATTTAACTAAGTTATTAGCCTTAATATTAACGGCCAAACGGTAGCAGCTTAACCCTTCGTTGTTACGCGCTCTAAAGTCGTAGCCACTTTTAAGTAACAACACCATTAATGATTCATTTTTAGCAAGTACAGCATAATGTAATGCTGTATTCCCTAAATTGTCAGCCGCTTTTTTATCTTGCTTTGAAAGTAATGTTTCCACAACATTTACAAAGCCTTTTTCAGCTGCCCACATAAATGCTGTTTTATTATTTTCATCGGCAAGAACACCGGTAGCACCTTGTTCAATAAAGCGCATAGCCATGGTTTGTTTGGCTGTTTTTTTACGCAAGTGAGTTAATAAAGCTTTCTCTAAAAGAACAACAGAATCAACGTCAGGAGATACCTGCGTAAGCAACGTAAAATAGTCTTTACCCGTTGCCACTTTTTCGCTAGCAAGTTCACAAAGCACATCTAAATCAGCAATAGACTCTGGAATAAATGCACTTAAGCGCTCTCTAAAATCAACTTCTTTCCAGAGTGATAGCGTGTCAACAGCAGAGAGTTTACTGCCATTATTTAAGGCATGTTCAATTAACGTAAAATAACGCTTACTAAAAAACAAACCGAGTAACGACAGAGGCGTACTAATATCATTTTGCGTGGCAATACTTGCGTACTGCTCTAATCGCTCGCAAAGCATTAGCACTAAACTTTCAGGGGTATATTCATTATCGTAGTAGTGGCTTTTAACTGCACTAATATACGCTTGCGCATCTTCATCATATTCAGAAATATGTTGAAAAAAGCACTCTTCAAAAGGTTCAAGTGGAGTTAGCCACGCCAAATAATAAATAGGCGGCAAAACAGTGGTGCAAACACCATCATCTTCATTAGTAGAACGACAAGCAGGCCAAGCTTCTAACGCATCTAAAATAAAGGCACCGTTTTGTTCTACAAGTCCTTTAATCAGTAACGGGTATTCCTTTGGCCAAATCAGTACATTTTCCATTAAAACAACACAACTCCAGTGTAGCTCGGGTAAGTGGTCAGTTATAACAGTTTTTAGCTGACACCACGCTTAATCAAAGAACTGATATTCTACCACACCTTGATCGCCACGCTAGAGCAAAGTCGATGAATAAATGAAATTATAAAAACAACCAAGTACATAAGTACTTGGCTGTTTTTGAGGTTGGAGTTGGGCTTAATCAGAGCCAGACAAAATCGTTATTTATTTTTTAACTCTTTAGTAACTTGCTCTAAACCTACATCTGAAATACGTTGGATAATCTCTTTTTGCTTAGCGCTTAATAACGAAATACCCTCAGCAACAATATCGTATACTTTCCACTCATTATTTTTACCTAATCGAAGCTTAAAGCTTAAATCTATTGTTGGTGCATTAGGCTCTATAATTTGTGTATTAACCGTTGCATACTCAGAATCGCTTATTGCATTATTACGTTCAAATACAACCTTTTGACCCGTGTATTTCATCAATGCACCAGCATAAGTACCCGTTAAATAATGCTCTACTGCATCTATAAATTGAACTGCTTGCTCGCGCTCAATCCCTTTAATATGCTTACCTAATAATTTAAACGAGACAAACTTAACATCAATATGTGGCATTAAACGTTTTTCAACAATCTCAGACATTGCTTCTTTACTTGCATTCCCTTTTGCATTTACTTTACCTATATCGGCGAATAACGTATTAGCAACTGATTCTAAAAGTCGATCTGGGGATTGCTGTTCTTGTGCAAAAAGAGAACTGCTTAAAAATGCAGTGCCTAGTAGTAATAGTTTAATTAGTTTCATAATAAGTTTTGTCTGTGTGATTAAGATGATTGTAATTTACGCGAACTATACGCAATAAAAAAGAAGCAAATAAGCAACTTATTAGTGCCTAAACAGCACCAATAAAATAACTAAATATAATTCAAGTAGTTACTATTTTATATTAACACCTCATAAACAACCGGCATTTTGTCCTCATTGAATTTGTTAACTGCTCGCCCTTATCATTTGGATATCACTTTGAATTAAACAGAATTGGTATCTATGAAAACGTCACTTAAAATATTTTTTATCTCTTTTTTATTAGTAATTTCGTTTTTTGGCAAACTTGCTTTTGCCCAATCGGATCACGGTTACGCTGTAGACTTTCTTAAAGGCGAAGGTAATGTCAATGGCGTAAAAATAGCCTACCAATACCATGCGCCTAGTATGCAAAGCCTCATTGGTGATGCGCGATTTTATTTTGAGACAAGTGTAAATATGTGGGAATATCGGCACGGCGATGAAACACAATCGAACATAGTTTTAGCCATGTCGCCTGTATTACAGTTTCCGGCGTTTAGTTTCAATAACACACCATTTTACGTTGAAGCTGGTATTGGTGTGTCATTGATTGATGAAACTCAATTTGCAGGTAAAAACATCAGCACCCACTACCAGTTTGAAGACCGTATTGGCCTTGTTGCCGACCTTGGAAAAACCAACGTGGCACTTAGAGTTATTCACTATTCAAACGCAGGATTTAAAGAGCCAAATCCAGGCCTTAATTTTTTAACGCTTTCGATCGCTAGGCGTTTTTAAAAGCAATTTATTAGTTGTATTTTTTAGTTATTTTATTGATGTTATAGCGTGAAACGGTCACACTTAAACGTACTAAATATTAAGTGATACTGCGATGCAAACTTGGCATATTGTAATTATTGTCGCCGTTGTTTTTACCATTATCATTGGTAATATTGCGCTGATTAGACTCTCTGCAAAACAGGAGTTTAAAAAGCCCAACGCCAATATAAAAAATACAACAGATACAAAAAAGCCCTGATTAATCAGGGCTTTTTAATTCATTAAATCGTTCTATTTAACCAACTAACCAATGCGCCATAAAAGCAATAATTGGTAGAGTAATTAACGTCCTCAAAATAAATATCACAAACAATTCAAATATATTAACCGGTATTTTGCTGCCTAACAGCAACGCACCAACTTCAGACATATAAATAAGTTGAGTAACACTCATAGCCGCAATAATAAAACGCGTTACATCGCTCTCAATAGTACCGGCTGCCAATATTGACGGAATAAACATATCAGCAAAACCAACCATAATAGTTTGTGCAGCTGCTTCAGCCTCTGGTACTTGCAGTAATTCTAAAAACGGAATAAATGGCATCCCCAAATATTGAAAAATTGGCGTGTATTCAGCAATAATTAACGCAAAAGTACCCACAGCCATAATCACAGGCAATACACCAAACACCATATCAAGCGCGTTATGTACGCCCTCTTTTATTGTACCTTTAACACCAGTTGAGTTGTCTGCTTTCGCAAGTGCAACATCTAACGAATGACCAAATAAGGTTTTATAACCTGGGATTGTTTCACCGTCTCTATCTGGCTTAGTGCCATCAATCAGTAAATCTTTTTTAAAGCGTAGTGGCGGTAATCGCGGCACAATAATAGCGGCAACAATACCCGCTAAACATACCGTTGCGTAAAACGGTGCAAATAAGTACTCAAGTTTAACTTGCCCAAGCACCACTAAACTAAAGGTGATTGAAACTGCTGAAAAAGTAGTACCAATAATAGCCGCTTCGCGTTGTGTATAGTGTTTTTGATCGAACTGCTTTGCCGTCATCAAAATACCTACACTACCATCACCTAACCACGATGCAGTACAGTCAACCGCGCTTCTACCCGGTACGCCAAATACAGGGCGCATTACTTTGGTCATTAACGTACCAGCAAGCTCTAGTAGACCAAAGTTAATTAATAGCGGTAGTAATAAGCCCGCTAAAATAAATACCGAAAACAACACTGGCAATAAGTCATTTAATACCAGCGCGCCAGTATTGGCCGAGGTAATCATCTCGCTACCTAGGCTTAAGTATGTCATTAAACCAAACGCCATACCAAATAAACGCACCACCAGCCAAGTCCAGCTCACATCGAATAAATGCTTTAGCAAAGGTGAATTACGTATAGCTGCCGGTTTAAAAGCTTTAGTGATTACAGAAATAACTCCAGTAATACAAATAATTAATGTGATAATTGCTTGAGCCGATCCTAGCATCATTGTTTGAACAGCCTTTGCCATAACAGCAATAGGAATAGTCATCCCTTGGGAGTTAGTTATGGGCGTCATAAATAAAAATACACCAACTAACGACGGTACTAAAAAAGTAAACCATGTGCGCCACGTATAATGCGAACGATGAGGTAATTGAGACATATTTTTAACCTATAAAAACTACAAAAAGAGCTTAGCGCTCTTTTTGTAGTAAAAATTTATTCTTATTTAAATTTTAATGCCGCGCTGAATGAGTGCCGCTTCTAATGCTTGTTGTAAACCGTTCATAGTACCTGGTTCAAGCGTTTCGCCTTTATCATCCATCCACGTTAAGCTTGTACCACCTTCTTTAGTTTTACTCACTAAAATTTGGTATTGCCCTTCATCAATAGGTAATTGAGTAACTTCGTCGCCCCAAATAGAATCCCAAACGCTGCTCTCTGGTTTTTTATAATCAGCTGTGATTAAACCTGTATCTTGGTTAATTTCAACAATAGTGAATGACAAACGCTCTAAAAAGCCAGAGAAACGGTCAAATACTGCATCGTAAGATTGCTCAGTAACCAGTGCCGCATTGCCTTTATTATCAAAGCCCATTTCAAGTGAAATAATACCTTGGCGTTTACGTAAATCGACTTCTAACTGACGGTAACGGTAATCAAACTCACTCACTACTTGGTTAAGCGCGCGCACTTCTAATTGCTGCTTAAGTAAATCTGTTAATGCGTTATCACCTTTAAAATCAATTAAATCAACACGCAAAGACGCAGTTCGCTGATGTGATTTTTCTTCAATAGTAAACTTGAATTTTTCTAAATCAGCATTCTCGTCACTGCCCCAAAGCCAGCTTTCTTCTGTTTTAATAATTGAATACCAATCAGTTTCAATAACACCTAACAGTTTATCTTCTTTGGTTGCACTTACGTTATTGTCAGCTAAAACGGCTTTAATTGAATCCCAAACAAATTCATCTAAATCGTCAATGCCATCATTTTTATCAAAATAAACACGAGCCAGTTTATCTGTTTCTTCAACCCAGCTGCCCTTAGCTACCGTAAGAACCTGAGCAGGTGGACGATAGTTTGTAGCCACAGGGTTATTATCGTATTGACCTATATCCATTTTATAAACGGGATCTTGGGCTGGTTGCGATAGAGACGCTGGCGCTTTAACTGGCTCATGCGTGCGGTAATTACGCTCATTATGTGCATCGTTAGTAAATACACTACACCCTGATAAACTTACCAATACACTTACAGCAAGTGCTTTTGGGATCCAATACTGCACAGATATTTCTCCTTAGCATACCCTTTAATTGTTTTAACAAGTATATGAGTGGGTTATGCCGATTTGGTTCAGTGTAAAATCAATATTAACTTTACATTTATTATTTGGCTGCCTAATTGCAATAAAGTTCAGCACTTCAACTTAGAAAAAATCTAAGTGCAAATAAGCAAATTTTAGCTATGGTACTTTCCTGTGCCAGTAAAAACAAGAAACACCGCACTTTAAAAGCGCTTAATTAGCCCGCATTGTAGTTTATAGAGTGTTTTGTGTTAAACTTCGCCGCCGTGCAACTTCTCAAGTGTATTTAGTTGCGTTGCCCATTGCGTTGTTATAATCCAAGTAACTTAGGTATTTTAACCCATGACTGCATTTTCAAATCATCAAATTGTGTTAACTGCTATTGGCGAAGATAGGCCGGGTATTGTGAGCGAACTTACACAATTAGTTAGCGACTGCCACTGTAATATTATAGATAGCCGTATCGCTATTTTAGGCTGCGAATTTACCTTTATAATGTTACTCAATGGCGACATGTCAGCTATTAGCCGTATTGAACACGTACTCCCTACTAAAGCCATGGAACTTGGCCTGCTTACCATGATGAAGCGCACCGCCAGTCATACACCCAGTGAATTTTGTGCCGGTTATACCCTCGAATACACAGGGATCGACACACCGGGGACACTAAGTAAAGTAACGCGCTTTTTTGCCGACAGCAACATTAGCATTTGCTCACTAAAATCAGATACCTACTCTCAAGAGGACGACATTAAAATGCGTTGTGAACTTGAATTCAACATACCGGTTGATGTAGATATAGATCAATTTAAAATTAGTTTTGAGAGCCTTTCTCACACGCTAAACGTAGATTATATTTTTAAACGAATTCGTTAAGGATGCTAAACATGAACACAATTAGTCCATTACAAGCTGGCGATACAGCACCCGCTTTTAGCCTACAAAACCAAAACGACGAAACAGTAACATTAAGCAAGCTGTTAAAAGAGCAACAAGTGCTTGTGTACTTTTACCCTAAAGCCTCTACACCGGGTTGTACGGTTCAAGCCGAGAACTTACGTGACCAACAAGCAGAGCTTGCTAAATTTAACACCCGCGTTGTAGGTATTAGCCCAGATCCAATTAAGCGCCTTAAAAACTTTGAAACTAAAAAAGAGCTTAATTTTGACCTATTAGCCGATGAAGACCACGCCATTGCTGAAGCGTTTGGTGTATGGGGCTACAAAAAGTTTATGGGTAAAGAGTACGATGGTATTCACCGCCTAACGTTTTTAGTAGGCCAAGACGGTAAAATAAAACACCTATTTGATAAGTTTAAAACAAAAGATCATCATCAAGTAGTGTTGGATTATCTTGCAGCAGAGTAATCTCGCAGCAGGATAAGCTAGCGGCTGAGTAAGTTAACTACCAGCTATTAGAAAAATACAGAAAAGCGTTGCTCAAGGGCAACGCTTTTTTTATGCTAGTTATTAAGAATTTTGGTTAAGTAAAAGCACGACCGAGGGATAAATAGGTAGTCAATAATTTTGATGTATGAAGTCAAGATTTGATAATCATATAGAAAGTTCCTCGAGTTTTTCGATACAGTTGTGTTGACCAAAACA
>NZ_JANJGQ010000089.1:0-317 GCF_030847595.1 Pseudoalteromonas sp. 20-92 | reverse complement strand
AAAAAGAGTAATTCTACAGCCTATCGTGGTAGAGCGACCTATTGCTAGGCCGACCCCACACAGATCCGGACGTGCGGAACTACCGCATCCGGCTCTTCAGTTATATATTCACTCGTGTAAAACACACGACCCTAGTACCAATCAACAAAGATATTTCGCTTGCTGACTTTGATACTCTCAATGTTAAAATACCCTATCATCTTCTTGAAATTACTCCAGTTATAACTTCGTCGACCACTGCGTCTGTTCAACCATTTATATAAACTATGTAGCACATAGTCATATATTGTGGATAAGCTTCGGCTGTTGTCTGGTAA
>NZ_JANJGQ010000088.1:0-329 GCF_030847595.1 Pseudoalteromonas sp. 20-92 | reverse complement strand
ATGTTCCATTCAGACCAAGGTAGCCATTATACAAGTTTAAAATATCGCCAACGTTTATGGCGCTATAAAATCACACAAAGTATGAGTAGACGTGGAAATTGTTGGGATAATGCGCCAATGGAGCGATTTTTTAGAAGCTTTAAGACGGAATGGATGCCAAAGATTGGATATGGAAACTTTATAGACGCTAAATATAGCGTAAGTGATTACATAAATGGATATTACAACAATGTTAGGCCGCATCATTATAATGCCGGTTTAGCACCAAATGAATCTGAGGTTAGATATCAAGATTCTAAAACTGTGGCCAAAATTAGTTGACCACTACA
>NZ_JANJGQ010000087.1:0-332 GCF_030847595.1 Pseudoalteromonas sp. 20-92 | reverse complement strand
TGATGTATGAAGTCAAGATTTGATAATCATATAGAAAGTTCCTCGAGTTTTTCGATACAGTTGTGTTGACCAAAACATAAACTGTACCTCGAGGAACTTAGTATGAAACTATATGGTGGAATTGACTTGCATTCAAATAATTGTGTTATTGCTATCATTAATGAACAAGGTGAAACGCTTAGCTGCAAGCGTTTAAATAATGACATCTCTGTCATTTTATCTTTTTTAGCCCCGTATAAAGACAAGCTAGCAGGACTTGTTGTTGAATCAACATTTAATTGGTATTGGTTAGTTGATGCATTAATGGATGCAGGATTTAAGCTTCACTTAGC
>NZ_JANJGQ010000086.1:0-352 GCF_030847595.1 Pseudoalteromonas sp. 20-92 | reverse complement strand
TAGAAAACAATGACGGCGGCATTAAACACGCTATAAAAACACTAAAAAAGCACCCAATAACGCGTGTTACTATTGAAGCAACTGGGCGCCTTGAACACCCCTTTATTATGGCGTGTGCTCAAGCGAATATCCCTTTCGTTGTTGCTAATCCCGTTAATATTAAACGTTTCGCAGGCGCTATTGGCCAAAAAGCAAAAACAGATAAACTTGATGCGCAACTCATCGCTCATTTTGGTGAAGCAATAAAGCCACCACTCTCATCTTTAAAGCCAGAGCAGATGCGCTTGATGAGTGATTTACTTTCTAGAAGAAGGCAGTTAATGGATATGCAAACGATGGAGAAAAACCGTTC
>NZ_JANJGQ010000085.1:0-357 GCF_030847595.1 Pseudoalteromonas sp. 20-92 | reverse complement strand
TTTTTATTCAAAAACCAAGTGTTCTTATTATTTAAACTCAATTTAAATATGACTACGCACCTAGTAATGACGTCGATTGGTGTGAATATGCACCAGTCACCCATATGAATTTAGGCAGTTTAATTAAGCATTATTGATGATTAATTAAGGCCCTTGGCTTTCGCCTCAGTCATCGTTTAGTACCAATGTCAGTCCAGTTCTGGCTGTGTTTACACACTGCGCTATAACAAGTCTGTGGTTTATGCTTACACATAACCAACCCTGTGTGGCTCAAACATTGGGCATATCCAGTATTTAAAATATGAGCGGTTAACGTGCAGGCTCAATCAAATCTAATGGTTTTACCAACCCCATTAC
>NZ_JANJGQ010000084.1:0-367 GCF_030847595.1 Pseudoalteromonas sp. 20-92 | reverse complement strand
CTTCTTCGCAGCCGTTCGTCGCCTAAGTCGTGGCTTACCATTTGAATCTGTGCCCCAATAGAACTCAAACCCTAGAAATACAAAGTGACGTTTTCGACCAACATGAAATCTACTAAATCGCATTAGCGAGGTTTTGTCTTGCGCAACGTCTAAATTAAATTTCTTTAATCGCTTGGGTAACACTTTATAAAAGCGCTCTGCGTCATTTGCAAATTGAAATGCGCAAACAAAATCGTCTGCATAGCGGATCATCATTGCACTTCCACGCATCCTCGGCTTTACTTTCTTTTCAAACCAGAGATCTAAAGCATAATGCAGATATATATTAGCCAACACTGGGCTGATAATTCCACCTTGAGGGCTTCCA
>NZ_JANJGQ010000083.1:0-377 GCF_030847595.1 Pseudoalteromonas sp. 20-92 | reverse complement strand
ACGTTTTTATTAAATAAGCTAAATTGTGAATTGAGTTTTAAATTATTAAAATTTAATGAAGTAGCAATGGTTAGTTTACAACTTTTATTTTAATGGATATTTAGTTCTCAAAAGCGCGATGTAAAATCGCACCTACGAATATATCCAAAATTCGGTACTATCACTTACTAAAAACTAAGTATTGTCTCCTGAAAATTACTTTCTAAAAGTAATAAAAAAGCCTAAAAGTGATTACCCACTTTTAGGCTTAATAATTTTTGTATTTTAAACACGTATTAAAAAATTAAACTAGACAGCCACTCCAGGGCAAGATCACGAACTTTACCTTGACTTAAAAGTATGATCTTATACTCCTTTTTTAAGGAGCATCCCCATGT
>NZ_JANJGQ010000082.1:0-381 GCF_030847595.1 Pseudoalteromonas sp. 20-92 | reverse complement strand
TAACAAGTGACTATGGTGTCAATTCCTAATTTTAAACCATTTTAGGATCCCACATGACACCATCTCTCACCATAGAATTTATGATTACTATAAGCTTTCTTATACAGGCAATAATAGCCACTTTTTTAGGTTTCCCTGCCGCGACTAGCCGATGATAAATAGCTTTAAATTTAGGGTTACATTGGATAGCTGACATCATTGCCATATACATTGCGGTTCTAATTTTTGGCCGTCCACCTCGTATCATCCGTTTACCTTGATAAGCACCACTTTCTCGATTAAATGGTGCAACACCAACTAGTGATGCAGCCTCTTTATTGTTTACACACCCAAGCTCAGGCATGTCACTAAGTAAGTTAAACGCGACAACATTCCCAACGC
>NZ_JANJGQ010000081.1:0-383 GCF_030847595.1 Pseudoalteromonas sp. 20-92 | reverse complement strand
CTCGCTTTTTTAGCGTGAGCAAGAGAGGGCCAGCGCAGTAAGAAGTCACAGAATATTTGAGTGTCTTTTTCTTTAAACCAATCAATCACGTGGGGATAATAATTTTTTAGCGTTGTGGCTATTTTATTGGTTAAATTAACACGATCTTGTACTAGTTTACGTCTGTATTCGACAAGCTGCGCAAGACACCTAACGTCCTCTGAATCCGGCCTAATAACCGTTAATTTATCCATGTGAAGTTGTAAGATTTCAACTTGAATAATTGCATCAGTAGGATCATCTTTAGCCCCGCTGTGCGTAAATGCAGCACGGTATTTAGCAACACTTGATGGGTTAATCACAAATAATACAATGTGCTTAAATTTACTGAGTGCATATATAAG
>NZ_JANJGQ010000080.1:0-398 GCF_030847595.1 Pseudoalteromonas sp. 20-92 | reverse complement strand
GTTTTGGTCAACACAACTGTATCGAAAAACTCGAGGAACTTTCTATATGATTATCAAATCTTGACTTCATACATCATAATTTATCACTGTCTGCTTTTCGCTCATTGTTGCCTGTCATATTAACTCTATCCGTTTAGTATTAGCTACTACAATAAGTTGTTGGCTCTGTGGTTAATAAAATTTATCGGGCTTTACGTACTTAAACTATTTGAAGGGCATCATAGGGTATTTTCTTTCATAGTATTCGCTATGTTTATGCCTTTAAATAAATAGCTAAACTGGTTTGTAAGCGCAATTTAAAATAACGATAAAAGCAGCGTACTTACGTTTTTATTAAATAAGCTAAATTGTGAATTGAGTTTTAAATTATTAAAATTTAATGAAGTAGCAATGGTTAG